>NZ_DBMCTG010000025.1:0-2537 GCF_056976295.1 Candidatus Avelusimicrobium sp. | reverse complement strand
TGATTCCATCTGTCCATCTTTATTTTCCATCGGTTCCATAAATGTCCTCTTCTACCCGAGATATAGACAAAAAACTCCTCGCAATCTGAAAGAAAGATAGCAAGTCTTTCTCTGTAAAGTTTTTCTCCTGTTTTCCGGTATTTAAATCACGGGTGATTAAAATACCATCTACATTCTTTCCATTTTTATTTATTTCCTGTCTTACAAATTGGAAATTATCGAAAAAGGAAAGATTAACTTCTTCTCTTTTGAAATAAAATCCAAGCGAATTAAACTTCACCTGTTTTTCCTTCAAGGTAGAAACCAAAAAACGATTAGACAATTCTTCGCAACCATTTTCAGAAAGATCATGATACCGTCCTACTATTCCTATACGGTTAGTAGTAAAAATGGAAGATAAAATGGTAAATAACGGAACCAAAGAATCAAAAAAGTTCTCCGGCAGTTCGTTACCTTTTAAATTAAACTGTTGTAATACGCAATCAACTCTATTTGTAGTGACAGTAACTTTCCAGCCAGACGATAAATATGCCGTAATCAAGGGAAAAGGCGCCGGCACTCCGGCAGGAAGAGAAACCATATTATTAACTTGTAGTTTAACTGGATTCAATTGCTGCTTTATTTTTGTAGCCAAATCGAACACTTTAGCATCTGTTATAAAATTAGTTGGGAAAAAAACGGTTGTAAAGTTTTGTATAAGAATTGTTCTCATGGTTTTTCCTATTTCACACAATTTTCAATATTTTTATTTTTATAAAAACTATGTATGGAACTAATGGCTATCTCATTGGTGGATGCCTCCAAAGGACTTAATCCCCTGCGAGCGTCTTTCCACGGGGCTTCTTGGTGACTACGTAAAATTAACCACGCCTCTTCTTTCTTGCCATAATTATCTAGCACTTTTTGAATAGCAGATTTCTGTGAAGTCGTCAGTCTATCCGCATCTCCTACGGGCAAGGAATATATTCTAGATTGTCCTCTATGCAGGTTATACAAATTTCTTACCACTGGCCCATTAATCCACGCTTCGATAGGATCTTCGAACAAGGGTGCACCTTGATTCCAAGCCAAATGCCACGCTTGGCAATAATAAACCAACTTTTGCAACTTAATGCCAGAAATAGGTTTTATTCTTTGCAATATATATTGTGCAACATCAAAAACACTTGCCATATTTACCTCCTAAATATGACACAAGACAACAAAGCCCGTTTACCTCTAATAAGCAAGCGGGATTAAAACTTCCGATACTTCTTTAATAGACCTTACTTCCTATTCTTTCCTAAATATATTATAGGGATTTTTGAGTAAATTAACAACTTCTAAAAACAGACTAGAAATCGTTAAACTGTAATTTTGTAGAGGCTTATTGAAGCAAATTTGGCTAGCAATGTCAACATATCTCCCCCGGCAAAACCGGGGGATTGCTTGAACATTTATCTGTTACGGGACACCTCTTCCACTCGGCGGCAAGCGGCGTCAAAATACTTCTCGTTGATTTCTATGCCCGTGCCGTGCAGTCCCAGTTTTTCACACGCTACCAGCGTGGTGCCGGAGCCCATAAATACATCCAGCACGTTGTCTTTTTTAGCCTCGCGGAGCAAAAATTCCAACAAGGCAACGGGCTTTTCGGCGGGGTGGTTCGGCTTGCGCGTCAAGCGCGGTTCCTCTACAATGTCGCCCAAACAGCGGTTTTCCAACTTAAAGCCCGGTTGGGTAAACAGGGCTATCATTTCGTACATCGGCCGAAATCCGCGCATATTCGTGCCCAAATACTTTTTGTTCCACACGACCAGGCTTTCCATAGGCCACCCCAGCAAGCACGAGGCTTTTGTGAATGTGGCCACGCTCCGCCAGTTTAAAAAAGACAAGAGCGCCCCGTCTGCCGTTAGTTTCTGCCGCGCCTTGCCGATCCAGTTAGCATAAAACACGGCGGCGTTCATATAATCGCCCCACGGGTCTATTTTGCCCTTGCCGTCGCTTTTGGTGTTAATCATATACGGCGGGTCCGTAAGCACCAACCCATAGGCTCCGTCTTGGAGCAAATCCAGCAATTCAAGCGAATTGCCGCAATACAATGTTTGTTTTCCGATTACTTCTTTTCTCATTGACTATCTTCCTTGTGTGTTTATGTCTTGTCCGCCTGCCAGACGGGCAAAACTGGCCGCTTGTGGCGGCGGAAAACAGTCATAACCTCAAAATTTACCGAAATTGTATTTCAAAGAACTGGCTTTCATTGGGGCACTTAAAAAACTGATATACCTCGTTAGGCAAGTCCCAACCGCCAATCACGCGGATTTGCTCTATCCGGCGGGTAAGCGTGCGGTTAGTATAGCCCCGGTGGAATACGACCAAATCCCCGCGTTTTAAGCCGTTTAAGCGTTTGCGCCAGCCCTCAGTAAAGCGGCGGTATTCTGCTTTTTTCTCGCCGCTGACCACCTTATCCCACCAGTGGTAGGTAAGCATCAAGTGTAAGGTTTTAGCCATTCTTACTCTCCGCGCGGCGGTTCCACGCTTCTATGGCATCTTTTTTGCTT
>NZ_DBMCTG010000024.1:0-13573 GCF_056976295.1 Candidatus Avelusimicrobium sp. | reverse complement strand
CCGCCCCAACCGCCGTTATTCTTTTGGTAGGCGCGGACTTGGAAACCTTGGTTCACGAGCGTCATGATGATATTCGGGGCCTGCGCGAAAGTTTCCGCCGGGAAATTCAGATACAGCGTTACCGTCATCCCGTTGATTTCCTGTTCCACGGGCACGCTCCACCCGGTCAGTCCGCCGGGCCCGACGCTTTGCGCCGGAGCGGGCGTACCCGGAATTATTCCCGCGGGCGACGCTACTGGCACGGCAGGTGCCGCGTTCATTTGCTTCATTTGCGCCATCGCGCCGGACAACGCCTGCGCGATCATCGCTTGTATTTCTTGGTTTTGTTCAGGCATTCTTTTCTTCTCCTTTTTGGGCTAAATAAAAATGTTTTTTGAATGTTTCGTAGTTGCGTTTAGCCGTCAGTAATTTGGCTTCGGCTTCACCAACCAACCGTTCCAATTTCAACAGTCCGGCCCCGGCATCAAAGCTTCCGCGTTCGGCATGAACAATTTGATTTTCCGAATTTTCTTTATTAATATAAGCCATCTTTAATTCGGGATTGTAGTCATCCGTCAAATAACACACTATGATGGTCGGGTTTCCCGTAAAATTAGCAAAGTCCACAATAACTCCGGGAAGCGCTTTCGTTCTTTTTGCCGACCCATAAGACTGTTCGGACAGCAAAAGAGTGACACTATCACCCACACGATAAGTATCCACCGACGACACAGAGGCCGTCCTAGCGTCCAGCTCCATTTTTACGCCGTTTACTTCAATGATTTTTTTGGTATCCATTTACACGCTCCTTTTATTAAAACGTCCCGGCTGTTTCCCCTCATAGCCGCCGGGCCGGCTTTCAGCCCCAAAAGTGCCGCTCGCTATACTGCGGGTAGCACCTTGGGGCGGGCCTCCCCCTCACTCTGCCGGGTGTGCCAGTGTGTCCACGCCGTCAAGGGTTAAGCCATACTTACTGCTCCGTAAAGAACAACCGGCACAGGGTGTTGGGCCGTCCAACGCTCCGATACGCCGTCGGAGCCGCGGGGCTTGTATTAAGGAGGCGCTTCTGTACCCCCTGTTCAAATCTATTTGGCCTTTTCGGGCCAGTTAGCCTCTATTTCTTGGCGGCATAACTGCACCAGTAAGGCCGCCGCCTGGAAGGCTGTCGCGCGCCCCTTGGCTACGGAGGCTATTTCCGGCCGCTCCATAAACTCGTAACGGTCAAAGTTCATTTGCTCCTCTAACCGCTTTTGCAAGTCGGAAAGTTTCTTAATTACTACGGTTCTTTTGCTTGCCATATCTTCTCCAAAAGGTGCGCTGTAACGGGCGCACCCGGGTTGTACGCGCCGGGGCAATTTATCCCGGCCTTTCGCGCGGCCTAATCAATACAACCTAAAACTGCGCATCAAACGCATTTACGGCCAGTACCGCTATCAAAAACGCCGCCGCTTCGCCCACCAGCAAAATGGAAACAAGGCTCCACTCTTCCGGCGTGGTTAAAGTGTGGTAAAAGGTTCTAAAAAAGTTCATAAATCCTCCACCCGCACCCCCAACTTGGCGGCAACGGCTTCCCGTTCAATCAGCACTCGTCCAAAAGGCTTACAGGAACGCAATACCCCCGCTTGGGCAAGTTCCTGCACGCGGCGCGGACTGAGCCGAAAAATGCGGGCAGTTTCCTCTACGGTTAAAAATCTATCTTTCATTGGGTTAATCCTCTTTGCGCGTTACATACTAAAACACGCGGAAAATTGCTAAAATAAAACCGAGGTCTAACAAAAACATACTCTTGGCCGGAGCTGTTGGCTTTCCTGCGTGGCAGGCTTGCCCAATGCTGTTAGATACTCGGTTTATGCTATCCACAAAAGGGGATATCGTCCCCTTTTGCAAAATTTTTCTGTTTGTGGATAGCACCTGTTGCCAACAGGATTTTTTTCTTTATGCGTTCAGGTGTTCACGCACCCGCCGCATTTTGTATCAGGCTTGCGCCTTGCTAATTAAATACTAGTTAATAAATAATTAGTTGTCAAGGCCTATTTTGGATTTTTGGCCTATTTTACGACGAGGATTAATAAATAAAATATGACAAAAAATGAACTATTAAAACTAATAAATGAGGGCCAAATTCGTGGCGCGCAAGCAAAATTAGCTAGCAAATTGGGACTTTCTACAGCCTCTGTAGCAAACTGGTTTAGTGGCAAAAGTTTTCCATCCGCCGAAAACATCAAAAAAATGGCGCGCGCTTATAAGTTAGATGAAAAAGAACTTAAAGCAACTTTTTTGGATGATAATGAATTTACCAACGCAATACACGCCATTCCGCTGACGGACAAGAACACCATTTCATTACCCATTTTGGCCGACGTACCGGCGGGCCTGCCGGACTTTTCGGAAGCCGACGTAGAAACCTTCTGGGACATCCCCCGCTGGGTGTTTCCGGGCGCAGATTTTGTAGTAAAGTGCAACGGAGACAGTTTAGAACCCAAGTTGCATTTGGGTGATTATTGCGTGATACGCAAGACGGAAGAACCGTTGCACGGACGGGCTATGGTGGTAAAGACCGAAAACGGAATTTGCATGAAGGTAATCAATAAACTAAAAGACGGTACTATTGAACTTCGTTCCACCAACCCCAAGTATAGGCCCTTTATTCCGCAGGAGTTGACTATTGTAGGCCTGATCATTGGCCATTGGCGCCGCGACGATAAAGAAAACTGGAATACTCCGGAGGAGCATTAAAATGAAAAAACTTTTATTTTTCGTTCTTGCAATCTCACTATACGGTTGTGGGGTAAGTATTAACCATAATATTGCAACCATTAACGGAAAAACTTATTTGGTAGAAACAAAAAATTATACAGACGGGTTTGGTTCTATTTGGAGTAAAGAGCCGACCTTCCGTGAAATTACGGATGCCGACCTAGCGCAACGTGAAAAAGTGGTGTGTTCTCCTGCAAAAGCAGAATTGGCGCGTCTGGCGGCGGAATGCAATGTACAATCTGTAAAAGCACAATCTCGCCCGAATTATAAAAAACTATACAAATGCGTTGTTGATAAATTAGCAGAATTGGAAGAGTCTGAAAATTGACCAATTTGGGCTTAAATCTTATGTAACCGTTATGTAATTGTTGGGGGTAAAAAATAAAAATGTGTTCGGGTTGGCCCAATGGAGCGAAGAAAGCACTTTTGTAGATTTAGAAAATAAAGATATCGGCCAAGAACTCGCCAAAGACTACGTCGCTACCGTTGCCAAAAAATGCCGCTCCGCCGCCAAACGCCGCGCGAATGCCGCCAACAACAATTCCGGCACGACCGTGGGTCAAAAAACGGAAGTGGACAACAAAGAAGTCTACGACTGCATTATTGAAAATCTGACGAAATAAAGGAGGAATGTTATGACTGGTTTAGAATTTAAAATTAATGCTTATAAGGTGCTGAATACAGTTTGCTCTCCGTCTAATCCAACATTAGATGCCCTCGCTTGTGATATCTATAACATCATAGAAGGTATTGTTGTGGCTTTTCAACAGTGCCAAGGGGCAAAAACTATTGCTTTGGGTTCTAATATTAAACTTACAGATGTAGAAAACATTTTAAAAACGCATTGGGACAGTTTGTTTGCCTCAAAATCTGTACAGAAACAGGATATTAATAAAGCAATTGGTACTCATTTGTAATTTTACAAGGGCCTATGTTTTTTCTAGGCCCTTTTTTTACTTGTAAAATTGTAAATTATAACTTACAATATGGATATGAAAGAGATACGCTATTTTACCTTGCAAAACAAATGCCCTGTACTAGACTGGATGAAGCGATTAGCCGCTAAAGAGAAGCGTTTGGCCGCTATGTATATAGAACGGTTGGCGTGCGGCAATACGGGGGCGTCCAAAAGTTTAAAAGGAGGCTTGTGGGAACTCCGCCTGCACGTTTCTTCCGGCTTGCGTATCTACTTTGCTTACGAGGGAGACAAACTGGTTATTTTGCTTTGCGGTGGTGATAAAGGAACCCAAAAGAAAGATATTGAAAAAGCCCGCGGGTATTTAACCGTATGGAGGGAAATTTATGAAAACTACTGATATTAAAGTGGGCTATTTAACGCAAGACGAATTTGACACACAGATGGAATGGAGTGCCGAGGATGCGCGGGAATTTGTCAAACTGGCGGTCAAAGGCTTTAAAAAAGACGGAAACCGCGAACTATTCTTTAGCTGTATTCTGCGTGCCGTTAAATGGTTGGGAGTTTCCAAAGTGTCGCGCCAAATCGGTTTAAGCCGCGTCTGTATTTATGACACATTAGACGGCACCAATGCCAACCCGTCTTTGGACACTCTTTCCCGCATTTTGGGCGTGTTTGGTGTACGCATTGGCTTTGAATTTATTCCCGAAGCCAAAACTTCCCGCAAGAATGCGGCCCATTATGCGAGCTTATGATAAATAAAGATTTTGAACTGGCAAAAGAGGATTTTGATACCTCCTATGCCAAAATATTAAAAGAAAATCCCAAACGCCGCGAAGCGTTCAAAAAACGCATTATTGCGGACTATAACCGTACGCATAATTTGCCCGTGTTCCTAATGAACCTGCGCATTTTGGCCATGTCCGGCAATGTGGCGGAACTGTCGCGCAAAACCGCCATTAAACGGCCCAATGTATATCGTCTGCTTAAAAAAGATGCAAACCCCGGTTTTGCCACGCTTATAGGCTTAACAGAAAACTTGGGGATAAACTTTCAGTTTACGGCAAAATAACTCAGCCCCGCTTCGGCGGGGTTTTTAATCCTATGAATATCTATAAAGACAAACTGGGTACTTTTTACGCCGATTATTTTATCAACGGCAAACGCGTCCGCAAATCTTTAAGAACCAAGCAGAAAAATATCGCTATTCTTAAAGCGGGTATGCTTGCGCAAAAACCAGTAGGAAAAGGGGATTATCCGAATTGTCCGTTTATAGATTTGGTAGAACGCTACAAACGGGAAGTGCTCGTTTTGCGCAAACCCGGCACTATGGCCCGGTTTATGTCCGCCTATCATCGCTTGGAACAATTTGGCCTACCTAAAACGATAAACGAGGTAACCCCCGATTTTTTGCAAAAATTTCAAATTTTCTTAAAAAGTATTTCTACCAGCGGAAAGGCTGCTGGAATCAACCGCAATGTACGGGCAATCCGAACCTTGATGCGCCAGGCGGAAGCGTGGAATTTAATTGGTGAACAGCGATGGTCCAATGTTCATAAATTGCGCGAACCAAAAGGCCGCGTGGAGTTTCACTCTCCCGAGGAAATAGCAATCTTGCTAGATAGGATGACGCCCAACTGGAAATTAGTTATCTTGCTTGGTTGCCGTGCAGGGTTGCGCCGTGGCGAAATGGCACAACTGCGTTGGCAAGACATAGATTTTGCCAATAACCAAATCTATGTTGCCCCCAACAAAACAGATAAACACCGCTTTGTTCCGCTAGCGAAAGACTTACGATTAGCCCTAGAAACCGCCAAAAACACAACAATGGACGATTTTGTCGTACATGTAGGGGAAGAGTCTGCCCGTAACTCCAACTACTTTATCACAGCCGCTTATAAAAAGCATACCGAAAAATTACCCTTTCGATGCTTCTTACATAAATTGCGGCACACCTTTGCCAGCCATTTGGTACAAGCAGGCGTTGACCTGTACCGCGTAAGCAAATTACTGGGGCATAGTTCCATTAAAATGACCGAAATTTATGCACATCTTGCCCCGGCGGACCTGCAAACCGCGGTAGTAAACCTGCCTCCAATTCCCCCCGCCAAACAGATAAACCCATAAAATAATGACAGACTTTTTGTCAGAGTATAGACGAATAGCATAGACCCCGTCTTGGCTCTTTTTTATGCCCTCCGTCGGAGGGCTTTTTTACGTCTAAAAAGTGATTTTTTTATCATTTTCTCGTCGTAAAAACGATATTACGAAAAGCGCAGTAGTTGCGGTTTGGGCAGATTGTTTCCCTGTCCGGATAAGGGTGTCAAATCCATAGAAAACCTTATATCTTTTCGTGCCTTAAAAGCCAACGCTTGGCTACTAATCCACCGGCATAGCCCTTCAAACTCCCGTTCGCCCCCACCACGCGATGGCACGGAATAATAATGGAAATGGGGTTATGCCCCACCGCACTGCCAACAGCCTGGGCAGACATACTTTTTTGCCCTTGTTCTTGGGCTAAACGGCGGGCAATATCGCCATAGGTAACCACTTGCCCATACGGAATTTCGCACAAAATCTGCCACACACGCTTACGAAAGGGGCTTCCCTGCGGGTTTAAAGGCAAGGCAGAAAGGAGCGGACGTTCCCCGGCAAAATACGATTGTAACCATTGGACGGCCTTTTGCAAAACCGGGTGGTCCGCCCGCTCGGCAAATGGTTCCTGATAACCGGCTCCAAAATACTTTTGCCCCGCTAGCCACAGACCGACCAAATGAGTTTCGTCCGCACCCAAGGTCAAAGCCCCAATAGGCGAATGATAAATAGTTTTGTAGAGCATTATTTTCCCTTTCAAATAACACTTGCGGATAAAATTAAAACACCCTCGCGGATTGGGCGGGGGTGCGGTATCAAAAAATCAACTCTTGCTATTCAAAATAATTGATTTTCATTGCGGCGCGCACATCGTGCATTGTTTGCGCGGCCACCGTACGGGCCTTTTCGGTACCTTTCTTTAAAATTTCGTACACCTCGGGCAAGTGCGCTTCCCATTGTTTACGGCGCTCGCGAATCGGGGCCAGTTCGTCCTGTAACACCTGGTTTAAGAACTTTTTAATCTTTACATCGCCCAAACCGCCGCGCTGGTAATGCGCTTTGAGTTCGTCCAAATTTTTGTATTCGGGCCAAAAGCGCTCAAAATGGTCCGGGCGGCTGAACGCCTCCAAATACACAAACACGGGGTTTCCTTCCACACGGCCCGGGTCCTCCACGCGGACGTGGTTCGGGTCCGTAAACATAGACATTACTTTTTTGCGCACGGTTTCTTCGTCGTCGGACAAATAAATGCAGTTGCCCAATGATTTACTCATTTTAGCCTTTCCGTCCGTACCGGGCAAACGCAGGCAAGCCTTGTTATCAGGCAGGATAATCTGCGGTTCCACCAAGGTTTCACCATAAATAGAATTAAAACTATGCACAATTTCGCGGCATTGTTCCAACATCGGCATTTGGTCCTCGCCCACCGGTACCGCGGTAGCGCGGAACGCCGTAATATCAGCAGCCTGGCTGACCGGATAGGTAAAAAAGCCCAAGGGAATACTGGTCTTAAAGTCGCGCATTTTAATTTCCGATTTTACGGTAGGATTTCTGCCCACGCGCGCTACGGTTACTAAATTCATATAATAAAACGTCAGTTCCGTAAGTTCGGGAATCATAGACTGGATAAAAATAGTGGATTTTTCGGGGTCTAAGCCGCAAGATAAATAATCCAGCGCTACTTGGATAATGTTTTCGCGCACCTTTTGGGGTTGGTGGGCATTATCCGTTAGTGCCTGGGCATCCGCAATCATAATAAAAATTTGGTCAAATTTGCCGCTGTTTTGCAGTTGAACGCGTCTTTTTAAAGAGCCGACATAATGCCCAACGTGTAAACGGCCTGTCGGGCGGTCTCCGGTTAAAATTACTTGTTTCATAGACAGTTTCCTTATAAAAGTGATTAAGCATAAAGCCGCTTTTTATTATTATACCGCTTTTGCCTATTTCCCGCCAATTAGGGCCAGGTTATTTGTGATTTGGATTTTTGGCAAACCAATCCTTTCGCACGCGTTTTTCCTGCTCAAAAAGTTCCTTTATACTCCACAGCGCGCAAAAACCCGCCATACTTCAAGGGAGAAAGAATTTCCCCTGCGGATGAAATACACCAATTAATGTAAAGGCCGTCGCCCCGATAACCAAACTCTGCCAATTCAGCTGTTGCCTCCTTTCCATATTTGATATTATTATATATATGGCTAAATTAAAAACAATTTTCTTTGGCACGCCCGATTTGTCCGTGCCGTATTTAGAGTTACTTCACCAATTAACCGACGTACAACTCGTCGTTACCCAGGCCGACAAACCCCGCGGGCGCGGTATGGTAATTACCCCCTGCCCGGTCAAGCAGCGCGCGCTGGAACTAAATTTACCTGTTTTATCTCCTGAAAAATTAAAGGACGATTTTGACAAAATCGCCGCCGTGCCCTTTGATTTGGGGGTAGCGGTGGCATACGGCAAAATCTTCCGTCCCGATTTTTTAGCCTTGCCCAAACTCGGTATTTTAAATGTACACTTTTCGCTCCTGCCCAAATTGCGCGGCGCGGCGCCCGTCCAGCAAGCCCTTATCCAAGGCTACACGCACACGGGTATTTCCGTCTTTTGGATTCGCCCGGGTATGGATGACGGTCCGCTGTTTTTGCAAAAGGAAACCGATATTTTACCGCAAGACAACGCGCAAACCTTGTTTGAAAAATTAATTCCCCTCGGTTTGGACGGCTTAAAGGACTGCTTGGAGCAAATTGAAAAAGGCAATATCGTCCAAACCCCACAGGTTGGCGAGCCAACTTTGGCCCCTATGCTGGCAAAAGAAGACGCGCTCCTGCGCCCGGAACTTTTAACCGCCGCCGAACTGAACAACCGCGCACGCGGTTTGGCGTGCGGCCCCAAGCCCAAGGTTCCTTTTACACACAACAACAAAACAGAGTGGCTACAAATAATGCGTGCCGAACCGGGAGACCAGAACTCAAACGAACCGGCCGGAACCGTGTTATTAATTGAAAGAAACAGAGGAATTTTAGTAAAATGTAAAGAAGGAAGTATTTGGTTAAACGAAGTACACCCCGCAGGCAAAAAACCTATGCCGGCAGCAGCCTTTGCCAACGGGCGCGGATTAAAAGCGCACGACGGGGCATTTAGAGAATAACGTGAGTAACGAACAGAATTTTGACGATTTTTTAAAGAAAACAAATAAAAACCGCCGCACGAAATGGATTGTGGCGGGGCTTATTGTTCTATTTTTTATCGCGCTGATTTTTATATCAGCCGATTGGGTATTGGGTGCGCTGGTGCACACCCGCAAAGAAGTTACCGTGCCCGATTTAACCAAAAAATCTGTTACGCAAGCCCTCGCTTTGCTCGCTTCCAACAATTTGGCTTTAAAACAAGCGGGGGTGGAATTTGCCAAAGAGGTGGCTCCGGGTTCCGTCTTGCGCCAGTTGCCCTCGGCAGGCTCTACCGTGCGCGAGGGACGCGTTATCCGCGTGTGGATTAGCCAAGGGGACGAAATGGTCTTTGTGCCCAACACCGTCGGCACCGATTTAAGAAGCGCCCAACTGGCCGTACGCCAGGCGGGGCTTTTGGTAGATAAAGTGGATAATGCCTATTCGCTGACTTATGAAAAAGGGCTTATTGTCGCCCAAACTCCCAAGGCGGACAGTATGGTGCAAAAAGGCGATAAAGTTTCCCTCGTTCTTTCCAACGGGGCGCCGCCGGCAAGCGTAATTTTAGTGCCCAATTTTAAGAGTAAAAAACTTTCCGAAGCTACCTTGTGGGCCAGTGCGCAAAACATCAATTTAATCATTAAAGAAGATGCAAAATCAGTCTTTCCGAGCGGTACGGTTGCCGCGCAAAATCCGGCGGAAGACAGCCAAATTGCCCCCGGTGCTAACCTGGAAGTTACGGTCAGCCGCCGCCAAGCGGGCGAAGATGAAAAATCGTACCATCTGCACTACGAAATGCCGCAAGGCAAAAACGCCAGCCGCGTGCGTGTAGTGTTGGAACAAGGCGATACAGAAAACGAAATTTTGAACGAAACGCGCCAACCCGGCTCTAAAATTGACCTGGAAGTTCCGTTTGCAGACAGAGCCACTTTGCGGGTGTTTGTGGACGGTATTTTGGTGCGCGAAAGAGAATTGCAATGATAAAAATTTCCAAAATGCCCTCCGCAAATGGTAAAATATCTGTTGCGCCCTCTATCCTGTCGGCCGATTTGTGGCAGTTGGGCAGAGATGTCCTTGCCGTGCAAAAGGCCGGGGCAGATTGGTTGCACGTGGATATTATGGACGGACACTTTGTACCCAATTTAAGTTTTGGACCGTCCGTCGTAAGTTCTTTGAAAGGAAAAACAGATTTACCGTTAGACGTACATTTAATGGTGGAAAATCCAATGCTGTTTATTGAACCCTTTGCCAAAGCGGGTGCGGATTTGCTTACCGTTCATATTGAAGCAAAGGACGAAATTGTAGATGCGCTTAAACTTATTAAAAGTTTTGGCGTTAAAACAGGATTATCCATCAAGCCGGACACCGATCCGGAACTTATTGCTCCGCTTACGGATTTATTAGATTTAGTATTAGTAATGACGGTGTACCCCGGTTTTGGCGGCCAGGCATTTTTGCCCGGCAGTGAAGACCAAATTAAACGGGTGCGCCAAATTATCACCGATTCCGGCAAAACAATTTGGCTGGAAGTAGATGGCGGCATTAACGCGCAAACGGCCCCCCGCGCCATACAGGCCGGAGCAGATGCGCTTGTTGCCGGCAGTGCAATTTTTAAAGCCGCGGACCCTGTATTGGCCCTCAACCAAATCAGACAGGCGGCCCCGGACATTTAATTACAGTCTTTTACCTCGTGTAAAAGCATACAAGGAGAGTCATAATGGCAGTAGTTATCAGATTACAGAGAGTCGGCAAAAAAGCCCAAGCCCAGTACAGAGTAGTAGCGATTGAAAAATCTTCCGCTGTGGGCAAAGAAGCCAAAGAAGTGTTGGGCCAGTATCACCCCTGCAACCCGAACGTGGCCGAACAAGTCAAACTGAATATGCCCAGAGTGGAATATTGGATGAAAGTGGGTGCTAAACCCTCTGAAACCGTCGCGAACTTGATTAAAAAAGCCAGCGCCAAATAATTCCAGCGAGGCATTATGAAAGAATTGGCCACGCTGCTTTTAAAATCTCTTTCCTCCACGCCGGATAATGTGGTAGTGGAAGAAAAGATTGAGCAGAACAAAGTTTATCTGTCCACCAAGGTGGACGCCGCCGACAAAGGTAAAGTAATTGGGAAAGACGGCTGCATTATCAAAGCGGTAAGAACCGTTTTAAATGCCGCGGCCGCCAAACAGAACAAAAAAGTTACCTTAAAGTTGGAAGATTAATGAAAATAGACGTTATCACCGCTTTTGAAGAAATGATAGACCAAACGCTCTCCCACAGCATTGTGGGGCGGGCGCGCAAGGCGGGGATAATAAAATTGGGTACGCTTTCCCCCCGGCAATTTGCCGAGGATAAGCATAAAACCATAGACGACAGGCCCTACGGCGGCGGCCCGGGAATGCTGATGAAAGCGGAACCGCTCTATCAGGCTATTTCCAAACTGCGCAAAAAGACCTCGTACGTCATTTTAACCAGTCCGCGCGGTCAAGTTTTTAACCAGGAATTGGCTAAAAAACTGGCCAAAAAACGCCACCTGATTGTTGTGTGCGGACATTACGAAGGGATTGACGCAAGAATATATCCCGAGGTGGATTTAGAAGTGTCGCTTGGCGACTATATTTTAACGGGCGGAGAATTGGCCGCTTGTGTGATGATAGATGCCATTACCCGATTGCAACGGGGCACTTTTAAAAAAGAGGACGTAACGTCTTTGGAGTCGTTTGAAGGGCATTTGTTGGAAGCCCCGCAATACACGCGCCCGGAGGTTTGGCGCGGGCGGAAAGTACCGGCAGTGCTGTTAAACGGCAACCATAAAGAAATTGAAGCGTGGAAACACGAACAAGCATTACAGATTACAAAACAGTTAAGACCCGATTTGCTTGAAACCGCCTCTCAAAAGTCAAAAAAGGTCCAAAAGAAAAAAACGATTCGGAGGAAGTAAGTTTTATGAATATCAACGAAATTAAACACAATCTCAAAACCAATGTTCCGGTTTTCAAAGCCGGCGACACCGTCAGAGTAAAGGTAAAAGTTGTTGAAGGCGACAACGAAAGACTCCAAGCCTTTGACGGCGTGGTTATTGCCCGCAGAGGAAGCGGCATCAGCGAAACGTTCACCGTACGCAAAATCTCTTTTGGCGTCGGTGTAGAACGCATTTTCCCGGTGCACTCCCCCCGCGTGGACAGCATTGAAGTCCTCAAAGTGGGCAAGGTAAGAAGAGCCAAACTCAACTACCTGACCAAACTCTCTGGTAAAGCCGCCCGCTTGCAGGAAGTTAAAAAAGTGGTGACCGCCAACGCTGCTGCCGAAACTCCGGCCGCCGCTGAAACGGCCCAAGAGGCGAAATAGTTATCCAAACGGAATAACAAACTCCGAACATACCCCTGCGGTTACTAGTCCCGCAGGGGTTTTCTTTGTACAAACGCTTTTCAGTAGAAACTTATTGGCACCCGTGGAGTTTCAACCCGAACAAAATATTATTAAAAAATCCCCAGTTTGAAACCGGGGATAAAAGACGAAGATTTGTTATTAATGCCATAAAGGGGTATAAACCTCCTTGGTCCCCACAGACGTACACTGTACAAATTGCCAACCTATCTTTTTGATGGAATTTTGTACCCCAGTACAGGCACCAGTATAATTATATACATCGGACTGTTGGCAACTATAAAGACACTTTTCTCCTGTTGATCCCTTATAAACACCTGCTGGCGCATCTTCAACACATCCGTTTCCAACCCGCACTTCCGAGTTACAACGCTTTACTCCATAATCAAAGCCCTGCAATGTATCACAACTCTTAGAACAATAAGGCAAATTACACGAGGAGTTAAACACACGAAGACACGTTTCCTCTCCAGAATCAACAATTTTCCATTCAAAACGATTATAATAAGATTTGTTCCAACATTTAGTATTTGTCTTCGGCGTATTTTCGGAACAACAAGCATCTGTAGAAACGACATAATGCTCCCCACTATTCGGACAAACACACTGCGTTCCATCCCATGTGCTTGCCACTTTCCCTTCGCAAGGATTTTTCACTTGTTCCGCTTCGCCACAGACCAAATATACCTCTTCCTTGTTTTTGAGTTTTAATTTCTGCCAACTCATTGTTTCCCCGCTACACGCCGGAAATTTATAGCCGAACAAGTTTAATTCGCTCAAATACATATTATCCGCTTGCAGCGTATAACCTTGCTTATAGTTGCCTACACGCAAACTGGTTTCAAAATTAAAATCACCCACACCATTACCGCTACCAATGCGCGCGGTGCTGCCCTCTATTGCAGGCGCATCATTTAGTTCCAGTTTTCCCCCTGCAATCTTTAATAAGTTATTTACACGCAACGATTTCCCTGTATTAAATCCCTCGTCTGCTGAACAACCCAAGTTCATTTGGCAGGCAGAGGTTAAGCCGACGTCCATTTGCTTCATTACATCTACCTGGCTATATGCCACATATTTCACAGGGAAATATGTTACCATTGTCATTTTATTGGCACCCGCCGCCATAGAGGGTATGGAAGCCAATAAAAAACATAAGCCTATAAATATTTTCTTCATTTTTTCTCCTTTTTAAGGTCTTTATATTTGGGCAAAAAAGCCTTTTATATGTGTTTTTATATACCGGATACATCCGGGTATATCCGGCCTTAATTTTCAAAATTTTAACAAAA
>NZ_DBMCTG010000023.1:0-14413 GCF_056976295.1 Candidatus Avelusimicrobium sp. | reverse complement strand
AACTCCTACAGTCGCCCAAACCGGGCCGTACACAAGAGAAAGTGAAAAAGGAGAAGAAAAATGATTAAGAATAATAACAAAGGTTTCACGCTCATTGAGTTATTAGTGGTCGTGTTAATCTTGGGCATTTTAGCCGCAATGGCAATGCCGCAGTACTTCAAAGCGGTGGAACGCTCCCGTATGACGGAAGCCGTAACGCTGCTTGCTAACATTGCTCAATCTCAACAACGCAAATATATGCAGATTAACAACTATACGGAAAATTTCCGTTCGTTGGATGTTGCGCCGAAAGATGCGACTGGCACCTCTTATTGCACCAAGGGTACTCAGCCAACGACCGGCGAAACGGATTATGTTGAAGCGGCTGTTTCTAATAAAAAATGTGGCGACGGAAACGGCTTCATTGTTGTTATGAAAGGGAAAGCCTTAAATGATGGCAAAGCGAGAGCCACCCGCTCTGGGGCAAATGATTTGCAGTATGCCTATTCTTTGGAGCGCTTTTATGGTGGTCAGGGTACGCTCTGCAAAGGTGCTAACGCGAACGGTAAAGAATTGTGTGGCGATTTCTGTGGTCTTGATGACGCGGCTGGTGATGATGGTTGCTGCAGTGATGGTTCTACTGGTGCAGCAGGTGAATGTGTTGCGCCTGGTACTGCTGCCGGTAATTAATTAATTCCATTGTAAAAACCCCGCCTAGTGCGGGGTTTTTTAATGGGGGAAAATACATAAGTTTATTTTGTATTGTCATTCCAGGGCCCGCATACAAGCGGGAACCTGGAATCCAGAAATAAAATAAGGAGTTTTTCTAATAAACAGACTGGATCCCGGGTCCACGCCCGGGATGACAATTAGAAAGAGTGTTATCCCAGAGGGGAGCAGGCGGCCCGCAAGGACCCGGCGCGGAGTGTTCTAGAATCTAAGCCTTGTTTTATAACAACAGATCCTGGACTACGACTTTCCAGGATGACGGCAACGACAAACAACAGATTCCCGACTACAACTTTCGGGAATGACAATAAGGACAAGAACTGAACAAGACACTTCTTGCTAAAAATGACAATAACAACCAAAAGTAATCGTCATCCCCGACAGAAGCACTCGGGGATGACGACAAAGGCGCACTCTCCACCCCCTGCGGGCCGCCAGTTTAGGACGATGGCCTTGTTTTATTTATTGTTTCCTTTGCGCAGGCCGACAAAAACAAATGGGAATTTGCTACACTTATATATATGAAAGTATTCTTTTTGTTACTGGCTTCTTTGTTCGTTGCCGCGTGCGGCGGATATCAAACCGTTTCCATAACTCTGCCCGACGGGTTTGTGGTAAATGCACTCGTGGCGGACACCCCGCAAAAGCAAGAAAAGGGTTTGATGTTTGTAAAAGATTTGCCCGAAAACAAAGGGATGCTCTTTGTCTTTAACCAAGAGGAAGAACAGGCCTTTTGGATGAAGAACACGCTGATAGATTTGGATATTATTTTTATCGGCGCAGATAAAAAAGTAAATTCCGTAGAGCCGGAAGTTCCTCACTCCTATACTTATACGCCCGATGACGAGGTGGCCTACTCCCTCGGTTATGGACAATATGTGTTGGAACTGGCCTCCAAAACCGCCGCCAAACACGGCGTAACCGCCGGAGCGCCTTTGGGCTTTACTGTGCCGGATAAAAAATGAAGCGCCTTTTGCTTTGCTTACTGATTATCTTTTATTCACTAGCCGGACACGCGCAACAAATGCCTGACTGGACGCCCCTTAACGACGAGGCAAAGCGTCATTTAATCAATCTGTTAAATATTGATACTTCTCTGCCGGAGCCGGACGAACTGGCCGCCGCGCGTTATATTTATAAAGAATTTAATAAACACGGTATAGATTGGGATATTTTTATTCCGCGCCAAGGGCGCGCCAATCTAATGGCCCGCATTAAGGGGAAAGACCCCGCTAAAAAACCCTTGCTGCTCATTTCCCATTTAGATACCGCCCCCGCGGCTGAGGGGTGGAGTTTCCCGCCTTTCAAAGCCACCGTGGAAAACGGAAAGATTTACGGGCTTGGCGCTACTGATGCCAAAAATTATACAGCCGCTTATTTGGCGCTTTTTACTTGGTTAAAAGACCAAAAGACCTTGCCCGAGCGGGACCTGATTTTTTTGGCTACGTCCGGTGAGGAATCCGGCAGTGCCACCGGGCTGTTGTGGCTGGGCGGAGAGCATTGGGATAAAATTAAACCCGGGTTTGCACTAAATGAGGGGGGCGGCATTATAAAAAATAAAGACGGAAAGGATATTGTATTTGCCGAAGCCTCAACCAAAATGTATATGGATATTAAGGTTACTGCTTTTGGTACGGGGGTGCATTCCTCTATGCCCGTAAATGATAACGCGGTTTATCTTTTGTCGCAGGCACTTGCCAAAATTGCGGCTTACAATCCTCCCGCTAAATTAACACCTACCGCCAAAACTTTTTTTAAAGCCATTAAACCGCTTTTGGACGAAGATGCCCAAACCACTATCGGCTTTTTGCTGTCCGGCAACCTTCAAAACCGCCAATCAGCCGCTGATGTAATGGCATTAGACCCCTTTTTTAGAACGCAGTTAAAAGATACGCTGAACCCAACAGTTTTATCGGCCAGCAAGGATACAGGCTCCACCAGCGGTGAGGCTTCCGCTGTTTTAAACGTCCGCCTGTTGCCCGGTTCGGACCCGGATGAGTTTTTTGAAAATCTGACTAAATTATTTTCGCCGGACGAGCCTATTTCATTGGAAATTATGGAACGCCCGCAACTGCCGTTTCCTACCCCTATGGACGGAACAGACCCGTTGTTTGCGTCCATAGAAAAAACCGCCAAAAAACTGGTGCCGGATTCTATTACCGTGCCCGGTATGAGCCCCGCTTCGGGTGATAACGAGTTTTTGCGTAAATTGGGTGTGGTTACCTACGGTTTGGGGCCGGATATGGACCCGCTGTCCGAAAATACGGCGCACGGGGCAGACGAATTTATCAGCGAAAAAGATTTTTTCCACCAGTTGCAGTTTATTGCGGGTGTCGTGTTTGACTTCGCCTACGGCAAGGACTTATTGCCGCTTACCCCGCAGACCGCCCCGGCTCCCGCCGTAGAAAAAACCGCAGAGTGATTTTATTTTACTTACAAGAAGGCCTTATGTTAGAACAAGACAAAAAAGATTTGGAAATTTTTTCCCGCAGTGAAATAACGGAGCATTTTATTTACCGCCGCCTGGCTGAACTGGAAACAGACGGGCACAACCGCTCTGTACTGAAAAAAATAGCCGAAGCCGAGTGGGAACACCACGAATTAATCAAAACCGAGACGGGGGTAAATGCCAAACCGTCGCGCTTTAAAATTTGGCTTTATGTGTTGCTTGCGCGCGTGCTCGGGCTGACGTTTGCCATTAAATTAATGGAAGCGGCCCCGCATCACGCTTCGGGTGCGTACCGTGCGTTTACCAACTATCCCAAAATTGCTAAACTGGCGGACGAAGGCCCCGCTATGGAAAACGAACTTATCGCTCTGTTGGACGAGGACCGCTTGAAATATATGAGTTCTGTTATTTTGGGTTTGTCTGATGCGTTAGTAGAGTTTACAGGCGCGCTGGCCGGCTTTACCTTGGCGCTGTCCAACGCGAAGTTGATTGCGCTGACGGGTGCGATTACCGGTGTGGCGGCGGCGTTGTCTATGGCGTCTTCCGAGTATTTATCTTCTAAGACCGAAAAATCATCAGGCAAAAAGCCCTTAAAGGCCGCGCTCTACACCGGGGTAGCCTATGTGGTAACGGTAGTAATGCTGATTGCGCCGTTTGCGTGTTTTTCCAATGTGTTTATTGCGCTGGCGCTGATGCTGTTATTGGCCCTTTTGTTAATTGCCGCGTTTATGTTTTACTATGCAGTGGCCCGCGGAGAAAGTTTCAAACACCGCTTTGTGGAAATGGCTTGTTTAAGTTTCGGTGTGGCGGCGGTCAGTTTTTTAATCGGCTATGCTTTAAAAACCTTTACCGGAATAGAAGCCTAATGCCTTATAGGCCTGTGTTAAATTAGTATAATAATAAAGATGACAGATTCCGCCGAAAATGTATTGGAAGTACGCAATTTGCAGTTGGAATTTTCCTCAGACGGAAAAACAGTTCCCGTTCTGCGCGGCCTTTCGTACACTTTGCCCAAAGGGAAAGTTCTTGGCGTGGTGGGGGAATCGGGCAGCGGAAAAACCGTGCACGCTCTTTCTGTTTTGCAATTATTACCTCCTGCGGCGCGCATCAGCGGTGGGGAAATCTTATACAGAGGCAAAAACTTGGCCGCACTCTCCCGAAGGGAACTGCGCCAAATCCGCGGAAATAAAATTTCTATGATTTTTCAAGACCCTGCCGCCAGTTTAAATCCCGTTTTGACGGTGGGGGAACAACTAACCGAAACCATTTTGGCACACCGCAAAATTTCCAAGAAAGAGGCCCGCTTGCAGGCCGCCCGGTTGCTCCAAAAAGTAGGCATTGCCGAGCCGGAAAAACGCCTGTTGGAATATCCGTTCCAGTTTTCAGGCGGAATGTGCCAGCGCGTGATGATTGCAATGGCACTTGCCTTGTCGCCGGATGTGTTAATTGCCGACGAGCCTACCACCGCATTAGATGTTACGATTCAAGCCCAGATTTTAAAATTAATTAAAGATTTACAGAAGGAAAGCGGAATGTCCGCCGTATTTATCACGCATAATTTGGCGGTGGTGGCGGGAATTGCCGATGATGTACTTGTTTTGTATGCCGGAGAGTGTATGGAATATGCTCCTGCGGTTGAACTTTTTAAAAATCCGCTTCATCCCTATACGCAGGGATTATTAAAATCCTTGGCGTCCGTACATAATAAAGCGGACATTTTACCTGTTATCAAGGGCCACCCGCCTGTGCCAGGCGAAAAAATAATGGGTTGTCCTTTTGCGCCGCGCTGTCCGCACGCGTTTGAAAAATGCCGCCAAACCTGCCCGCCGCTTTTTAATAAAAACGGCCGCCAAGTACGTTGCTGGCAGTTGGAGGATAAATGACCGCGCCCGTCGTAATAGAACATTTATTTAAAACCTACACGCGCCGCCGTTTTATCGGCAAAAATGTGGAAAAAACCGTTTTGCACGATGTCAGTTTAATGCTGGAAGAAGACCACGTTTTAGGTTTGGTGGGCGAATCGGGCTGTGGGAAAAGTACGCTTTGCAAGACCCTTTTAGGGATAGAAAAGCCAACGGCGGGCACTATTCTTGCCAACGGGAAAGATGTGGCTAAAATTTCCAAGAGTGAATTTAAAAAACTCCGCCGCGTAATGCAGGTGGTCTATCAGGACCCGTATTCCAGTTTGGACCCGCGTATGAACGTGCGCCAACTGCTAAGCGAACCGTTAGATATACACGGATTAAAAAAGGACCGCGCTGAACGGAAGGCCTTTTTAAGCGAACTCTTAAAGGCGGTCGGCCTTTCCGAAAGCCAGTTAGAGCGCTACCCGCACGAGTTTTCCGGCGGACAGCGCCAACGTATCAACATTGCGCGCGCCTTGGCTTTAAACCCTAAAATTTTAGTGGCAGATGAGCCTGTTTCCGCGTTGGATGTGTCGGTTCAGGCGCAAATTTTAAATTTACTGAAAGAAATCAAAAAAACCCGCCGTCTTTCTATGCTCTTTGTAACGCACGATTTTGCCGTGGCGCGCTTTCTGTGCGACGATATTGCCGTAATGTACAAGGGGCGCATTGTGGAAAAAGCCCCGGCGGAGGAGTTGTTTACCAACCCCCAGCATCCGTACACGGAAGCCCTGCTTTCGGCTGTGCCGTCAGCCGAGGTGGTGCAAAAGCCTTTCGTGCCGTTTGAAGAACACCCCGAGCGTGCGGATTGGGCGTGTCCGTTTGCCTCGCGCTGCCGTTATGCTGATAAGAGTTGCCGGCAAGGGGATAACGCTTTAAAGGAAGTTTTGCCGCGCCACGCGTGTGCGTGTAGCGTGTTGCCGTTTAAAGATAAAAAAAGTTCAGCAGCCGTATAGGAGATATTATGACTATTAATCAAAAACGCTTGGTAGAAACCTTTGTAGGACTTGCCAAAATTGACAGCGAATCCTTTTTTGAAAAGGATATCCAAGAAGTGTTGGTTTCAAAGTTAAAGGATTTGGGCTGTAAAGTACAGGTGGATAACGCCGGGAAAAAATATAATACCACCGCACAAGGAAATGTGATTGGTTTTTTCCCCGGAACTATTAAAAGCGCTCCCATTGTGCTTAGTTCGCATATGGATACGGTTGTGCCCGGCAAAGGCGTTAAACCCGTGGTGAAGAAAGACAAAATCACCTCGGACGGTACTACTGTTTTGGGTGCGGACGACAAGGCCGGTATTGCTATTATTTTGGAAGTTTTAAAAACCTTGCAGGAACAAAAGTTGCCCCACCCGCCCGTAGAGGCTGTTTTTACCTTGACGGAAGAAAACGGTATGGCGGGGGCCAAAAATTTAGACGTTAAAAAAATCAAAGGGCGCGAAGGGCTGATTTTGGATAACGAGGAAGTAAATGAACTCTTAGTCCAAGGTCCGGCGGTTAATACGATTGAAGTAGAAATCAAAGGTCTTGGCGCACACGCAGGCGTTTGCCCGGAAAAGGGTATTTCCGCTATTGAAGTAGCCGCCTATGCTTTATCTATTATGAAATTAGGCCGCATTGATAAAGAAACCGTCGCCAACTTTGGCATTATCAAGGGCGGCAGTTTGACCAATGCCGTAACTGAGGATATTTATTTAAAAGGCGAAGCGCGCAGTTTGCAGGACGGAAAACTGGAAAAGCAGACCGCACATATGAAGTCCTGCTTTGAAAAAGCCGTCAAACGCTATACCAAAAAAATTAACGGCAAAGTGCATAAACCCGTTTTGACATTTACCGTTACACCGCGTTATCCGGCGGTCAATGTGCCCAAAACGCACCCAATGGTCAAGGCCATACTGGCAGCAGGTAAAGCCCAGGGCGTAAAAATCAGCCCGGTGGCGTCCGGCGGCGGGTGTGATGCCAATATTTTAAGCGGCAAAGGGTTTATTTTGCCGAACTTGGGCGTGGGTTGCCGCGATTGCCACACGGTAAAGGAAAGTTTGCTTTTAAAGGAATTTTTTGCCGCGTGTGAAATAGCCTTGTCCGCGGTGCTTGCGTACAAAAAATAAAAAGGATACTTTATGTTGAATTACATTTTTCGGCGGCTTTTGTTGTTGCCCCTGGTGGTACTGGGGGTAACGTTTTTGTTGTTCTTTTTAACCCAGCGGTTAAGCCCCGAAATGCGCGCCTCTTTGTATGTGAAGGACCCCCGTCAAATGGGCGCGCTGGAAGAGGTTATCCGCGAATATGGCCTGCGCGATAACGTATTTAAGCAGTACGGACGGTGGCTCAAAAATGTAGCGCACGGCGATTTGGGGTATAGCCCCAGTGCCAATATGCCCGTAGCCAAAGCCATAAAAGAATATCTCCCAGCCACTATACAACTGGCATTTGTTACCATTATTTTTGTGGTGTTTTTTGGCGTGTGGTTCGGGTGCGGTTCGGCCATACACAAGGACGAGTGGAAAGATATAGTCGCACGGTTGATATCGGTGGGAGGGTTTTCGTTGCCGATATTTGTACTGGGGCTTATTTTATTAATGGTATTTTATGGACAGTTGGGCTGGTTTGCTCCCGGTGGATATTCCGTCCAGACGGACGTAATTATCCATAGCCCAATGTTTAAAACCTATACAGGCTTTTTACTGGCGGATTCCTTGTTAAACGGCAATTTTCGTGTGTTTTGGGACGTATTATCCCACTTGGTTTTGCCGGCGGTTACGTTATGTATCGGTTCGTTTGCTTTAATGGTGCGGGTAATGCGTTCCAGTATGTTGGAAGAATTAAATAAAGATTATGTCCGTACCGCCCGCGCCAAGGGCCTTACCAAATGGCAAATCGTTTATAAGCACGCCGGAAAAAATGCCATTATCCCAGTGATTACCTTGGCAAGTATCCAGTTTATCCGTCTTCTTGGCGGAACGGTCATTGTGGAAACAATTTTTGATTATCCCGGCATTGGCCGCTTCGGTGTGATTGCCGCGCAACAGTTGGATATTGCGGGTATATTGGGCTTTTCTTTAATGGTAGCGGTGCTGTTTGTGCTGGGAAATTTACTTTCGGATATTTTATATACTGCGGTGGACCCGCGTATCCGCTTGGATTAATATGATTAGTGAGCGCCTTTTAAAACGTATTTATACCAACAAAACCTCTCTTTTGGGTTTGGTAATCGTAGTGTTTTTCCTACTGGTGGCTTTGTTTGCACCTTGGCTGGCTCCGGTGCAAAATCAAAATAACCCCTACCAACTGCCGCAAAAGAGTTACCAAATTGCGCCGCAGCCGCCGTCTGCACAAAACTGGTTCGGTACTACCGAGCAGCAATACGATTTGTATTACGGCGTGGTGTGGGGAACGCGCCTTGCGTTTAAAATTGGGCTGACCGTAACCTTTTTTGCCTTTTTAATAGGGCTTTTTGTGGGCGGAGCCGCGGCCTATTTCGGCGGGAAATTGGACGAAATTTTAATGCGCCTGACGGACGTTGTTTTTGCCGTGCCCTCGCTGGTGCTTGCTATGGTAATTGCCGCTATGTTGGGACCAGACATCAAGCATATGATGATAGCCCTTACGGCTGTCGCGTGGCCGTCTTACGCGCGTCTCGTGCGCGGGGATATATTATCCGTCAAACAGCGCGACTATGTAACCGCCGCCCGAACCTTGGGCGCGCGCGGGCCGCGGGTTCTTTTGCGGCACATTTTACCGAATTCCATTTATCCGTCGGTTGTGGTAGCCAGTCTGGATATCGGCTATGTGGTGCTGACAGCGGCTTCCTTGTCCTTCTTGGGGCTTGGTGCCCAACCGGGTACGGCAGATTGGGGGCAGTTAATCGCTATGGCGCGCAACTGGGTGCTCGGCACTCCCGGCCATCCGTTTGCCTATTGGTACACGGTCGTTGCACCGGGCGGAGCCATTTTTTTATTTGTATTGGGTTGGAACCTGTTGGGAGATGCGTTTAGGGATATTTTGGACCCCCGGCAGGCTTAATTTTTACTAAAATTTAGAAAAGGGATATTATTATATAAGAGGTGCTTATGATTCGCCGTAAAGATTTATATACTGCTTTGGCTGATAGTGCGTTCCGCTTTCCGGATAAAATAGCATTAGTGGAAGCCGGTACGGGCAAGAAGGTGTCCTACCACGAACTCTTGATGCAGGTGGACCGCGCCGCCGATATGTTTTTTGAACACGGTATCCGCAAGGGCGACCGCGTGGCCGTGGCGCACCGCAACTCTATTAATACGGTAGTAGCCAACTTTGGACTTTACAAGTTGGGCGCAGTATGTATTCCAATGAACTTTATGGTTACCAAACCGGAGGAAATTGAATATATTTTAAACAATGCGGGGGCCAAGGCGGTCGTAACGCAGGCTGAATTTATCCGCCATTATGTAAAGTGCCTTCCCCAGTTGCCGACTGTTAAATATATTTTCACAACGGATGAAATTCCGTCCTCTGCGGCGGAGTGCCCGATTGTGCAAAAATTCTGGGAGGAAATTGAAAAATCTACCTTCCACGACGAAACCGCTTCCGCCCAAGCCGGGCTGGATGACTTGGCCTTTATCCTCTATACCTCCGGAACTACGGGTTTGCCCAAAGGGGCGATGCTCACACACGGCAATCTGGCTTCTAACGTTATTTCGTGTGCGCAGATTTTTAAAATTAACGATAACGATTGTTTTTTATGTCTGTTGCCGATGTTTCACTCCTTTGCCTGGACGGCTTGCGTGGTAATTCCGCTGTATCTTAATTTAAAGGTGGTTATTGTAGCCAACGTAATGCCCGCCAGTAAATGGTTGGGGGCTATGGGAACGGAAAAAGTAACCCTGATTTTGGCTGTTCCGCAGATTTATGCGGTGCTTTCCAAAGAAGCCAAGGGCCTAAAACGTCTTTACTTGCGTTTTTGGCCGTTTAAAAACGTACGCTTTGGCGTGTCCGGCGCGGCCCCGCTGACGCAGGAAATCAAAGACCGGTTTGAAGAAAAAATCGGTGTGCCCATATTGGAAGGTTACGGCCTTACCGAAACAAGCCCGGTGGTCAGCGTGAACACGGAGGAATTGCAAAAAATCAAATCCGTAGGCCCGGCTATTCCGGCGGTCAGCACCTTGGTGTTAGACGACGACGGCAAAGAAGTTCCGCGCAATGCGGAAGGCGAACTGTGCGTAAAGGGGCCTAATGTGTTCCGCGGCTATTGGGGTAACGAAAAAGCCACGCACGATGCGTTCACCGAGGATGGTTGGTTTAAAACCGGTGATATCGTTACGGTAGATGATGACGGGTTTATCTTTATTAAAGACCGCAAGAAAGATATGATTATCATCAAAGGGTTGAAAGTGTTTTCGGCCCAGGTGGAGGCCGTTATTTGCGAGCATCCTGCGGTGGAAGAGTGTGCCGTAATCGGCGTGCCGGACGGGCGCGGCGGCGAATTTGTTAAAGTGTATGTCGTCAAAAAAGAGGGGGCGGAACTTTCCGACGGCGAATTTAGAAAATTCTTAAAAACACACTTGGATAACTATAAACGCCCGCGTGATTTTGAATTTGTGGAATCGTTGCCCAAAAATGCTCTGCGCAAGGTGTTAAAACGCGAACTGCGCAAAGACGCCGTAGCCAAATTGGCTGCGCGCGGCGCGAGTGCAAATGCGGAGGACTCCCTTGCTTGATTTGTCCCGCATTTTAAACGAGGTAATTCCTCAGGCCCATTATGTGGGGGGAATTGTGCGCAGCAGTTTATTAAAACGCCAATCCTCCGACTTGGACATTACCTTGCCGCCCGAAGATGTAAAGCCGGCGGCATTGGAACTGTCTCGCCGGTTAAAGGCCGCCTCGTTTGAAATGGATGCTGAATTTGGTGT
The DNA here is from genome assembly GCF_056976295.1 of Candidatus Avelusimicrobium sp. Classification (NCBI taxonomy): domain Bacteria; kingdom Pseudomonadati; phylum Elusimicrobiota; class Elusimicrobia; order Elusimicrobiales; family Elusimicrobiaceae; genus Candidatus Avelusimicrobium; species Candidatus Avelusimicrobium sp. Next base: position 3,462 of record NZ_DBMCTG010000023.1, on the reverse strand, counting down.
GTGGCGTTTGGTAACGCATAAGGATAAAATTCAAATTGATTTGACCGCCTATCAAGGCAAAGATTTAAAGGCGGACCTGTTGCGCCGCGATTTTTCGTTTAATGCGCTGGCGTACCCTGTTTCTGCCTTGCCGCAAATAGAAATTACACCGCATCCGGACGGCACAGCCCGCGTGATTTTAAAGCGTTTGCAACGCAAAAATATTGTAGATGTGGTTGGCGGCTTGCAGGCGGTGGCGGATAAAGTGATTGATGAAAACAATCCGCGCGTATTTAAAGAGGATCCCTTGCGTATGTTGCGCGCGTTCCGCTCTGCCGCGGAGTTGGGTTTTTCTATTTCGCCCCGCACCCTGGCACAAATTAAAAAAGACCGCGCTCTTATCAATCAGCCCGCAGGCGAACGTGTGCGCGAGGAATTGGAGCGTTTATTTGCTACCTCTAAGGCCTATGAAAATTTACTTCTAATGGACTCGTGCGGCCTGCTTACCGCGTTATTCCCGGAGTTGGAAGCCCAGCGTGCCTGTGCCGAAGTTTATTACGGAAAGGGCGGCGTATTAAAGCATACGTTAGATGTGTTTAAACGTATGGAATATCTGCTGGACCATTTGCAAAAGGCTTTCCCTAAATACGCCGCCAAACTGGCCCCGATTGCCCGGCACAAAGCTCTTTATAAAATGACGGCTCTGTTGCACGACATCGCAAAGCCCGCTACTGCCAAAAAAGTGGGGGACCGCCTGCGCTTTTTTTATCACGAAGAACGGGGCGCCAAAATGGCCAAAACCGTATTGGAACGGTTGCATTACAGCCGGGCCGATATCCGGCTGATTTGCGCGATGATTGGCGAGCATTTGCGCCCGTCTAATCTGGCCAGTAACGACGTGATAACCGACAAAGGAGCCTATCATTTTTTTCGCGATTTGGGCGAAGCCGGTGTGCCAATGCTGCTATTGTGCTGGGCCGATTATACCAGTTATGTTACGGATGCGCAGTTGCGGCGAATTATGCCCAAAAGCGGAGAACGGTTGATGAGTATTGCCCGCGCCCAGCAAACGGCTAATGTGGGTAAAACCCTGCGGCATATGCAAGTGCTGACGTTACTACTGCACAAATTTTTTGACCAACCGAAAAAGGTTCAGCCCACGCGGCTGATTACCGGGCGCGACGTAATGGACGCGTTATCCCTGCCGCCCAGCCCCAAAATCGGTGAAATTTTGGAAGCCGTTTCCGTGGCCCAGGTGGAAGGAAAAATAGCAAGCCGCCAAGATGCGCTTGATTTTCTTAAAACATTAGATTTACGGGCGCAACATATTAAATAGTTGTGTATGTTCGCCTAAAATTTGCTAAAATAAAGAAGCGGACTCCGCTATGCGGGCGTGGTTCAATGGTAGAATGGAAGCTTCCCAAGCTTTAGACGAGGGTTCGATTCCCTTCGCCCGCTTTTTAATCAGGAACCATTATGGAAAACGAAAATTTAGATTTGGACATAAAACCTGCCGGAAATAAAGATTTATGGCTGTTTCTGATTATTATAGACATTATCTTTCTGTGCGTTTTCGGTTATTTCGTTTACAAACATTTTTCTGCTCGCGTGTTTGACGCGCCTGCCAATGCTCCGCGTGCCGAACAGGCCGAAGTCGTGCAAACGCCCGAACTCCCCAAAGAGAGCGAACCTGTGTTGGTGGAAGAAAATAAACCGGTAGAGGAAAAAGTTCCCGCGGCGGCTCCGGTGGAAATCCCGGTTACGGCTGTAATTGAGCAAGAAGAAAAGAAGGCCGAACCCGCCAAAGCCGCTCCCGCGCCCGAAACGAAGCAGGAAACAAAAGAAAGCGTATTGGTTAATCCTTCTAAAAGCAGCAAATACCGCCGCGTAACGTTCCGTTGGTATGGCGAGGGGAACAAAGTAGCGATTGTAAGCGGTTTTACAATGGCTAAGCCCCAAGCACTTAAAAAACGTAACGGCTATTGGGAAACCACCCTTTCTATTGCGCCCGGCACTTATAAATTCTTATATGTGGTGGACGGGCAAAATACCTTGGACCCGTACTCCCAAGAAAAAGACGGACGTTCGCTGTTAATCGTCAAATAAAATAAATTTTTAAGAGAAAACCCCGCTCCTTGTGTGCGGGGTTTTTCGCGTAGAGGTGTCTAAAAAACCGCCAGTTAGGCGGGGCAGAATACCCACAAATTGATTTATGACCGTCATTGCCGAGAGTAGCCGGCGCGGAGCGTTCGGGAATCAGTTTTTGCTGGGGGGGGGTTCCTTACAACTTTCCAGAATGACGGCAACTACCAACTACCCAATCGGTAGGTCCTGAAACGAGTTCAGGACGACGAGCCTTATTTTATTGTTTTTCGTGTCTCGGGCATTATGCCGTCATTCCCGAAAGTCGTAGTCGGGAATCTGTCGTTATCAATAAGTCTTACCCTGTTTGTTATAACAACGAATTCCCGAACCCTGCGGGCCGCCAACCCCTTGGGGAGGACGACGGGAAAAACATACTCTCCCAACCCTCGGGGGTGGCGGCATAAAGGAAAAATTAGAAGGAAAAGGAACGCGAACAGGAGGAGGATGTGGGTCTGGATATCTGGCGGGCTAGTAACAGCGGACAGGGCCCGCATATAAAAAGCCCCCGCGCCAGCAAACGCGGGGGTGAGGTTACGACTAATTGCCCCGGGTTTCGGCACCCAAGGGCAGCAGGATGTTTAGCAACTTACGTTGCGCTTGATAATACTGCGCACAATGCCTTCCACGCGGAAGGCCGTTTTATCGGCTACAATGGGATTATAGCGCGGGTTTTCCGATTGCAAAATAACATTTTCGCCGTCCTGCGTAAACCGTTTTACCATTACTTCCCCATTGTTCACACATACGACGACATCTTTGTTTTTCGGTTGGTGGTTCTGCTCCACAATCAGCCAGTCGTGCGGGGCGATAAGGTTTTCCATAGAGTCGCCCTTGGCTTCCACCATAAAGCCCTTGCACGCCGGAAAATAAATCATACTAGGGTCCACCGGCACGATGCGCGTAGGTTCGCCGTCCAAAATAGTCCCCTCCGGGCCGCATTTGGCCATACCGTACATTTTTAGGTAGATTACGTTACGCTCCGGGTCTTTTAAAATAATATAGTCGCGCGGGTTGGCGGGGTTGCGCTTTAAAAAGCCCTTTTTTTCCAACTGTTTAATGTGATGAAAGACCACGCTTTTTCCGCTCACATTTAGGCGGTCAGCCAATTCCTCCATAGTCAGCGGGTCGGAAATATTGCTTTTTAAAATTTCCAAAAGTTCTGTTTGTTTGGGGTGCAGGGCTTTCATAAGCGTTCCTTTTACATATTGTATCGTTCTATATTTTGTTCTATAAAATTTATGGGGAACAAGTCAAGGGGGGATTTCCTATGGGTATGTCTTCAAAATTTACCTATTGGGTTATTTTTTTGTTATTGTTTCGCTGTTTATTGTAAGGGGT
>NZ_DBMCTG010000022.1:0-15903 GCF_056976295.1 Candidatus Avelusimicrobium sp. | reverse complement strand
AAATAAATAGTGAAATTGATTTAAAACAAAAAATTCTTGATAAATTCGATTTTGATGGAAAAATGCGAGAATATACTCTTCTATCCCTTAAATTATTAAAATCCAAACTTAGTTTAAAATATGCAAAGCGGCAACGACAGATTTATAATTTAGACGAACTGTGGAAAAATTCTCAACAATTTTTACAAGATTATCCGGTTATACTAAGTACAACTTACTCCTTAAGGTCGAGTCTATCACATCGAGTAATGTATGACTATGTAATTATAGATGAATCCTCACAAGTTGATCTTACCACAGGTGCATTAGCCTTATCCTGTGCTAAAAATGCTGTTATTGTAGGAGATTCAAAACAATTACCTAATGTGGTCAAGGCAGATATACAAAAAGAAACTGATAACATCTTCAAATACTATGCAATGCCAAATCCCTATCGCTATAGTAATCATAGCTTCTTGGAATCAATTCTGGAACTATTCCCTCTAATTCCACAAACAATGCTCAGGGAGCATTACCGATGCCATCCGAAAATTATTGGATTTTGTAATGACAAATTTTACAAAGGGCAACTTATTATTCTCTCAAAAGAGGGAAATTCGCGTGCGCCATTGGTCCTATACAAAACTGTGCCTGGAAACCATGCGCGCGGCCATCTTAACCAACGACAGATTGATGTTATTAAACAGGAAGTATTGCCACAAGAGGACTTACTCAATACGCAGGAGAGTGTGGGAATAGTTACGCCATATCGCCAACAAACCAACGCGTTGCAGCTTGCCTTTCAGGAAACAAAAATTCAAGCTGATACCGTGGATAAATTCCAAGGCAGGGAAAAAGATGTAATCATTTTAACAACCGTCGATAACCAAATCTCAGAATTTACCGATCAGCCTAATCGGCTAAATGTAGCAATCTCACGTGCAAAAAATCAACTAATCGTAGTAACCAATGGGAATGATGACAATCGAGAGGGCTACTTGCAAGACTTAATCAAATACATAGAATACAATAATCTTAAAACCAATCAGAGCCACATTCAATCTGTTTTTGATTATCTTTATCATCAATATGAAGCCCTTCGTCAGCAGATGTTAAAGAACAAAAGAGTCTCTGTTTACGATAGTGAAAATTTAGTGCATCAACTAATTCTGGGTATTTTGAAACTAGAGGAATTTTCATCATTGCAAGTTGCTTTACATGTGCCGTTGCGCAGATTGATAAAAAATTTCTCCGCTTTAACTTCCGATGAGAAAAAATATGTTTCTCATCCAAACACCCATGTCGATTTTCTGATTTTTAATCGCATGGATAAAATTCCACAGCTTGTGATTGAAGTGGACGGAGTACAACATCATAAGGAAGGTTCAAAACAATACCAAAGAGATCAGCTAAAAAATCATATCTTATATAAGTATCGTATCCCTTTACTTCGCCTCAGGACTACAGGAAGCGGCGAAAAGCTAAAAATAATCTCTGCGCTACGAAGCTCTTTGTAATTTTTCATTTTAGAAAGAATACCCCGCCGTTCGGGCGAGGTATTCAAGGAATTTATTTATAACCGTTGGACAAATACCATCATGTCATAAATAGATTTTATACGCTGGTTTATATGCTCTAGACCGCATAAACCGCCAATCACCAGATTGATATTGTTTTCCTCAATACCCTCCTTTGCATATTCCAGCTTCTGTTTCATCTCTTGCTCAAGGGAAGACAACATTCCGACGCAACTTTTTAGTATGGCTAATTTTTCTTCTTTTCCCATAATTTTCTCCTTTTTGAATTGTCCGGCATTCCATTACCGCTTACTATGGAGAAATAAGTCAAGTACGATTTATAAACGCTCTTTCAAACAATTTTATCCCTAAAATCCACCACATTGAATTGGTGTAAGAAAATAGCATAAGAACGCGGTAAACGCACGTTGTATAACATACGTAATTCAACCTGCTCCAGGGGTGAAAAATCCTGTTCAATAATTTTTGTCTCCCCCGTATCGCCCGTTACGTCCACAAGGGTATTCGCCCCAGGGATACACCAATTTAGCAACCCCACAAAATCACACACGCTGCCCAGCAACCCAAAAGGACGCAAATTGGCATATATGTCCGGATATTGGCACATTTTTTGATCAAGCGTTGCATTAACTAATATAATTTTCCTCTTTTGCAGCGCAATACGCTTTAAATTGAGAAAAAATCCCTCACTTTTCCCCCCTATTTCAAGCGGAAAAGCATCTATCAACAGAACTTGACCTTTAGATGTTTCAAAATCACTCCACTGTGCAGAGGGTAAACTCAACTCACTAAGCCAAAGCGGCAGTCTCCCTAAAAATTGGCCCGCCCGTTTTATGTGCTCCGTATCTCCCCCAATTACGCCCCACTGCAAGGACGAGTACGATATCTTTAACTCGGCTGATAACAAATATGTCAGCCAGCGCTCTACTGGCTCAGCACATGAATAGACGTGAGCGGGTACTTGTTGTTTCCAACACAGCGTATGCAAAATAAACGCCAAAAATACCGTATTAATTTGTTTATGACCCCCAACCAGTAAAAATACATCTCCGGGGCGCAATCCGCCAATTTGCCAGTCCAATCCTTTCACCCCCGTACAAAAGCCTGCTTGGGCTAGTTTTGCCCGCTTGGAAGGTGTCTGCGCCTGATAGTCTACGTCCGATAAAAATTTTTCTACTAAACGCTTTGTTTCGAATGTAATCATTATTCCTCCTGACCTATTACGCCTTACTCAGGCCAAATAAGTCAAGTTTATGATACCAAAGGGAGCCGACAGCCCTTTATCGGTTTCCTTATACCCCTTATACATTATCCAGCCACGCCAGACTTTTACGGTCTTGCTGTTCGTACGTCAACAACTGGGAAAGGGCATCACACTGGTCATCGTGCCGTCCATTTGGAAATTGCAATAATTCCCGTTCAAAATCAGCCCACCAAGCGGGTTTGTCATCCGGGAACAAACAGGAGCCGTTTTCAAGCAAATGGGAAACCGTTTTTAATCGCGTCGCCTTATCCTGCACGGGTTTAATGGGCTTAATATTGCTCCCAAACTCTTTTCCCAAAACTTGCCCTAATCCCCCCCCGCTATTCATATCTTCTATTAAGATTTCCGGCAAATAAGGGTTGATAGCACGGTATTTTATCTTGCATTCTTGAGCCATACGGCGGGCAGCTTCCAACAAGGCGGGGAACTCCAGCTTATCGCGATATACATCCAGCACCCATACCCGGCGGCGCGAATCATGCGCATACGTGATACACACCGAATAATCGTTATCCTCCCCGGCTTTACTGGCCGTATCCCAGCTTTGGCATATCCGCAATTTTTGCCGCCCGGTACGCACCCGCTCCCGCAGTTCGTTTCGGTTATACAAATGCAGCCACTCCCGCCGAATAATATTGCCGCCTAAACACTCCGGGGCCTGCTGGTACTGGCTGGCAAACGCATAACTGCCCATGGTTGATTTGACGCGCTGTAAATCTGCTAAACTTTCACGGGCGGCGTGTAAGGGCTTCCCAACCCGCCGCCTGCATATATAGGGGCGGCCGTCCGGACGAACCAGCGGCCACGCTTCATCCTCCATAGCAATAGCGGGCATTTTAATCAAGCGAAACGAAGGGTCTATTTCTTGCAAATGCCCCGTTAAGTCGTTCAAATGCGTCCGTTGCATGATGAGGAGTATTTTCCCGTTCGCCTTATCATCCAAACGGGAAAGCAGCGTGCTGCCATACCAATCGTTCACTTTGTTGCGAATAACGTCCGAACAGGCGTCCGCCGGCTTAATGGGGTCATCAATAATCAGCCAATTACCCCCACGCCCGGTAAGCGTTCCGCTAATGGAGGTGGAAAACCGCCCGCCGCCGGCCGTCGTCTCCAAGTCCGTCACTCGCTGGCGGGTTAACCGCGTAAACGGAAACAATTCCTGATACCAATCACTTTCCATTACTTTGCGTTGGTCAGAGGCCAGTTTTATCGCGAGTTCGTCGGAATAACTTACGCACAAAATCCGCTCTTTGGGGTTATGCCCCAGCAGAAAAGCCGGCAGCGCGACCGAACAAATAATGGACTTCATATACCGCGGAGGAACGTTGATAATCACCCGTTTATCTTTTCCCAAGCGCATGTCCTCCGCCGCCTGGCAAATCACGTCAACATGCCAATTATCCAAATACTGCGAATTTCCGGCAGTTTCGTTAAACACTTTAACGGAGAACGATTTAAAATCTACCCGCAAAAGCGCATTTAAAACTCGTTGTTCATCATTATTTTTCGGTTCTATTAACATACATTGCTAAAATTTCCTTATCGTTTTGCGAAAGGGCCGCCACCTTTTGGGCAATTTCCTTTTCGGCTTGTTCCATTTTTAGGATATATGGCAACAATACATTGATAGCCCGCATATCCCCTTGCAATGCCTTATTAACAAGCGTTGTAATCATTACGGCATACTTGGGCATTTTATGTTTAGTGCCCGATTTAACTACCTCTATCGGCTGGTTGAGCGTTTGCCGGAGCAGGGTATTAAAGTTTTTATGTCCCTTTGTGCACCCCTTGGGGTTGCCCGACTGCCCAGCTTGAAACCGTGTGTGTACAGGCGGTTTAGAGTACCCGACCTCATATGCGGAGTTGTTCTGCGGTGCTGGCAGCTCCGGCGCGGCAGCCGGCTTATTTCTTCGTATTTTCATTTATGTCCTCACGTTGCAATAGTTTGAGCTCTTTGCCGCCCATTTGCTCGTAGCGGTATAAGATAACGTCGCAATAATGCGGGTCAATTTCTATAATCCGCGCCTGACGACCCGTACGTTCGGCGGCTAAGAGCGTACTGCCACTGCCGCCGAAGGGGTCCAACACAATCCCCTTACGTGAGCTGGCGTCCAACAGAATGTCCGCCAGTAATCCGACGGGTTTAACAGTCGGATGAAGGTGGATGTTGGCTTTATTTACCTTGTTTTTAATAAAAATACCCGGATAATCCCACACGTTCGTGCGGTAGCGGCAATGAACCCCCAGTTCAATGTTGTTGGTATGGGGCGCATCCCCGTTCTTGAACACGAAAACCAGTTCATGCTGGCTGCGGTACAAACTGCCCATTCCGCCACTTAATTTATTCCACACACAAACATTTTTAAGCGCGGTATACGCAGACATCCCCGCCGACAAAATCTCCCCCATATGCCGCCAATCCATAAACGCGTAATGTAAACTGCCAGGGATGCTGTATTCAGCAAGCAAGGTAAAAACGCCCTTTAAAAATTGGGAAAATTCGCTTTGGGACATTTCGCCGGACGCCATGGCAAACTCGCGGTATTTTTCACTGCTCCTTACATGGCCGGAAATTTTTACGTTATACGGCGGGTCCGTTACGATGAGATTGGCCTTTTCCGCGCCCAATAACCGACAGAAAGATGCGGGCTGGGTGCTATCCGCGCACAAGAGTTTATGCGCCCCCAACTGCCAAAGGTCGCCGGATTTTACCCGGGCAGGAATAGACTTCTCTAAAAAGTTGGCATTTTCTGGCGCAGGAGCGTCCGGTGGGGCCAGCAGCACATCTATTTCGGGAGTATCAAAACCCGTTAAAGTCAGGTCAAAGTCACCGTCTTCTATACTTTGTAACTCTTCCAGCTCTACTTTGAGGATGTTCTTATCCCAGCCGGAAAGTTCAGCTAGACGATTATCTGCCAAAATATAAGCCTTTTTCTGCGCCGGAGTCAGGTGGCTAATTACGACGGCAGGAACTTCTGTCAACCCGGCCAGTTTGGCGGCCTCCACACGGCCGTGCCCGGCCAAAATGCAGTTGTCTTTGTCTATCAGCACCGGATTGGTAAAACCAAACGATTTAATGCTTTTGGCAATTTGACGGATTTGCTTTGGACTGTGCGTCCGCGCGTTTTTAGGGTACGGCCTCAAAGCCGATATTTTGATTTGAGTCATAAAAAACTCCTTGTCCGTAATATAGTTTTAGACAAGGAGTAGTTTAGAATTATTAAAGAATTTTCCCCATAACGCCAAAATAATTTTTTTTGTTATGGTTCTTTAGCAGTAATAATTTGGCTTGCTTTTTTGCGGATTCTATAGACTTGTTGGTTGATTTGCTCCACACTACCCACGTTGCCAGCAGATTCGGATAAAGCAATGGGATGTATTTTTTCTAAAACCTGTTCACTGGTCAGATTATTTTCTTTTTCCTCCAGGATTTGTGCTTCCTTATCCGAAACAGAGATATCCATAACAGCTGGGAATTGCTTAAAATATTGCTGTATTTTATCCCAATTTTCGTCAATAAAACTCTTTACCGCTTTTTTAGTTAAACTTGCCGAATTCAAGCTAATGCGGATTGGTATCCGGTATCCCCAGGCTCTCTTCTCAATATCTTCGGCCGTAGGAATATTAATAGCCAAAGGTTTCCAGCTGTCATTTATTCTCGCATCAACGATTCCACAATAAAATAAACCTGCTATTTGATGTTGAAGCGGACTCCCGATATTATGTTCTCTAATAAAATCTAAAATGCGCTGCTGGGCTTGGTGGCGGTACTCTTCCGGCAAAGCATTTCCATAGCAAAATATAGGATGACCTGCACCCCGTTGTTTATTACGAATAATATCTATATTTTTAACAAAATCTAATCCTTCCTCCGGCAAATTAAACTCTCGTCTAAATTCTTCTATGCCTCTCTTGAGAATGGGATTATTAGATAATACTTTGATGAAATTAAAAGCATCTTTAGAATATCGCTTGTTGGTAGATTTTGGCAACTCTTTCCAAGAATATACCACGCTGTATTGGCCGCACGCAGTCTGTAATGGATTTTCTGATTCCAAACCTTCGGTCCACGAAATTAAAAGTCCTATTTTCATGCGCTCCCCCTTTCTCTCTATATAGCAAATTTAGATAAGGATGTTTGAGGCGAAACAACCACTGTTTGCGCGAAAAAGATTATAATATAAGAGTTGTTGTAAGTACAATTTGCTTTTGGCTTGTTTTTGGCGTTATGCGTCTGGCATAGCCCCGCCGGATTACTCCGGCGAGCTGAGAAACGAAAACGAAGCCGTCTTTTAGCACGCCCCCTTTCGGGAGCGTGCTGGCGGCATATCGTTTTGGGTCGGTTCTCAGCTACCCGGAAAGATTGCCGCTTTTTTCTTGCCTAGTTTATCTTACCAATCAAAAGCGACAAACGTTTGTCGGAAATGTTTTCTAACATTTACTTGATGTTTAGCCCAGTTGTAAGGCTAAATAAGAACAAGGAGGCAATATGTTTTTCTTCTCAAATTCAGAAAAATCAGAAATAGAAAGGCAATATCGCAGTTATGTGGGGAATTTACCCTACCAGCTGCCCTATGACTTAAAAAATAAAATCACCCGTGCCGCGGAGGAGTTAAAAACGCTGCAAATGCGCCGTTACGAAAAGAAAACCGCCCTCTTGCGTCAGCAAGAACAAGAGGAAAGACGGGAGAAAGATTCTTTCCAGCAACATAAACGCCAAATTGAACAACGCTGGCAAAGAGAGATAGAGGAACTCACCCGACAATACAAAAGAAAAGCCGAGGAAATTTCCGCCCGTTACAAACGTGAAACGGACGCCCTTTCCCGGGCTGACCAATATACGGAAGAGCGCTTGGTAAATCAAATTAAAGAATGCCAACAGGAAATACAGAATTGGCAGAATAAAAAATAGGAGGAACGTATGGTATTAGATGAAATTTTTAAGGAGTCGAGTTCTTTTTACGCTAGACGCATGGAAGATTTAATGAAAAGCCGCTTCATATCCCAAAGATTTAAATGCTTCGACCCCTGTGTTGACGATGACGGAACCGACTGTGTCATTAAATCCCCAAGCGGGCAGTTTTTTGAAATTCAAATCAAAGCCCGCAAAGGCGAAGTGAGTAAAAAAGGAATAGGGCGGTTTGAGGTAAAAAACCCGGGAATCCGGCCTAATTATTACTATCTGTTCTATGCGGAAATACCGGATATTATGTGGTTATTTTCCGCACAACAGTACTTGGAAGCCTGTTTCCGACATAAATCAGGAAAACACATGAATAAAACTTGGATTACGTTGCTTAACGACAGCGGAACCCCCGTCGCCAAATACAATGATTTCAAAGTCCAGAGAGAAGACTTTAAAGAAATATTTAAGTAGACCTCAGATAAGGAGAATTATCATGCCAATTACACTAAACGAAATCTTCAACTTAAACGAAGAGGAAATAAAAAACAGTAAGATAGAACTTAATATGAAAGCCGGTAAAGACGGAGAGTCTTTTCTGGATAGGTGGTTAAGACGAAGCGACACAGAAAAGAAAATGGGATATGGCACGAATTGGGATTGTTCTTTCTGGGGGTGGTATGGTAAAAGTAGACCAAATTTTCGGAAAGGGAATTGGGTGTTCAGTTTTGCGCGCTTCTCAGCTAATGAATGGTTATTTCTATCTGCAGCTAAAATCATAGAAGTTCCCAAAAACGCTTGGGCGAAAGTTGAAATTCTCAATCAATTTTCTCCGTTTTTCGGACGGTTAATTATACAATGTAATAAAGGAAACACTTTCAATCTCTATACGTTCAAATTAAGTAAATATATCGATAAATGTTCTGTTCTCGAAATTCTCCCTGACATTTACGAAGGAGACCAATTCCCCGGATATAATAAAGTACATTTGTCGTGGAACAAGTTAGAATACATTTTTAACCGTAAAAAGCCTGATTGGCTAAATGCTCTTTCCCAGCAAAAGGGGGTATATCTGATAACGGACAACAAAACTGGCAAGTTATATGTAGGCTCCGCCTCGGGCAACCAAGACGGACTTTGGCAACGCTGGGAGAAATATGTTAAAAATGGTCATGGAGGAAACAAAGAATTAGAAAAGTTAGATTTTAACTACATAAAGAAGAATTTTTCCTACAGTGTTTTGGAAAACTATAACTTTAATACCAGCCGTGAGGTAATTGTAGAAAGAGAAAATTGGTGGAAAGAAATTTTATCCACCACCGAGCATGGATATAACAAGAATTAAAACTGCCAGAGGAAAAAGAATGCGGGGTTTTCAACTCCGCATTCTTTTTGCCGCCTGTTCTAAAATTTGACCGATAATTTCTTTAAAATCTTCCGGTTCCACAAGCGTAATATGTTCCAGCCAACTAAGCGTCAGCGGGATAATCTCCCGGTAATTAGATACGCGCGTTTCCACCAAAATATCCCCGTTTTTCTGCTTTTTGAGGATTTTTTGCAGCGGGAAATACGCTTTTTTCTCAAAATACGGGGCAAACTCCACCGGAACCCAAAAACTCACTTTTTTATCCCGTTTCTCGCCAAACCAGATATTTTGGCTCTCTTGCAGCATTTTTTGGATATTTTTAGTAGGTTTAAAGTTCTTGTCCGTATTGATTGCGTCCAAAATACGGTCCAAGCGAAATTTTCGCACCTGTTTATAGGCATTGATACCCAGCAGATACCAAAAGCCGTCATAATTCATGATTTTAAGCGGTTTGAGTTCGTAGGTTAATTTCCGGCTCGTATCAGCCGCCAAGGACATCAACACTTCCGTATGCGTACGGATGCCTTGCTCCAATACTCGCGTAATTTTGGTTTCCTCGTATTTACTGCCCGCGGGCATTTTGATATAAAACGGGGATTCTTCGGGCGCGTTTAGCACCTTCTGCCGGAGCGAAGCAAGTGAATTTTGGAACGGTTTGCCCAGCGGGGAAATCACATCTTGCATAACAAGCAAGAGCGATGCCTCCGCTTGCGTTAAATTCATTTTTTTAAGCGAAAACCCTTCTGTAAACTTATATACCCCCGGCGCGGCTTTATAGACGGGAAATCCACCCGCATCAATATCATTGATATCGCGCTGAATAGTGCGTTCAGTCACGTCCAGCTCGCGCGCTTCGCGTTGAACGCGGATTTCTCCGCCGTCCAAGATATTAAGCAAATACAATAAACGGTTTAATTTTTTAAGGTTTTTCAGTTGCATAAGTTATTCTATCATGTCTAATTCATATTATATAATAGAATTAATAAACCGTTACTAATAATCACGAGGCACAACGTAATATGAAAATCGCAAAAATAATTCATTCTATTGCAGAAATATTTGAAGAAGACACTGCCACTCCCCAAGGAGCAGACTTATTTCGTAAAAAACAACTTATATTTTATCAGGTAGTACTAGAAAAACAATTTTCAGTGCGTTTTGCAATAAATACAGCTTTAATTTCTATTTCCACTGCTTGCCTTGCTTTACTTCCAACAGTAACAGAGCATTTATTTACTAAAGAAATACCTTGTATTCTTAAACCTCTTTTGTTCGAAGCACTAGTATGTTTCGTATTACTCATTCTATTATGTATTGTAATGTACGAACTAGATTCCAGACAACTCTTTCGATTAAATAAAGAAAATGATGGAGAAGATGCTAACATAGGACTTATTCCTAGCATAACTTCAACTCTGTTAACGATACAATACATCCTCTTGGGACTTGGGATTATTTTAGTAGGTATTATCTTTGGTTATGGAATATTTTATGCATAATAAATCAGCATTATATTGTGAAGAAGAACACCTTCCTAAAGGGATCAGACCGCCACAAAAACCTTCGCCGGACAAACCCATAAAAAGGAAATGACATATGAACAATTACGCTGAGGATGATTTAAGTGATATTTTGCCTCCGAAACCAATTAAACCTCCTAAGAGATAAACATAACCATGCCAACTAATAAAAAACATTTAGGTGGGATTGTCCCTCCTTTAAAAGATCCTTCTGGACATATCCCGGTAAAACCGCCAAAGAAATAAAGGATCTCCCTGAAAATTGTGTGGTTTTCCCCGCACATCAGGGCTAAGGACCGGCAACCCATCAAAAATTACTGCCCCGTTTCCGGGCCTTGGTCTCTAACGGGGAATTTGGGAGGATCCACTTCACTGGCTCCACACCTTTTCCTGCTCTGCAAAATCCATTTGGCTATCAGCAAGATTCATAAGCTCCCGCAACGTTAAATTAGCAGGATTCTTATATTCCAAAATATCCGCTACAATGCGTGGCGATAAATAGCACAAGTTGATATATCGCATAATGGTGCGCTTGGTCATGTGTTGTTCTTGCTCTAATTCTCTGATATTAAGGCCTTGTTCCATCCGTTTTTTCAGTTGCCACCCACGCGCCAACCCACGCACCAAACTCTCATTTAGTTGCCGTACTGTTAAAATATTCCGAGCACTCCCATTTTGCAATTTTACCGAAGACACATTATCCACCATAAAAGTACTACGCACATACAAATTATCTGCCATCCGCACTACCGATAATGCCTTACGCTCTTGTGTTTCGGTTATTTTGGGACAATTGATTAAATCGATTTTTATTTGTTTCTCATCCAAAAGAATGGTCAAATAATGCGCTTTCCCTGCCGTTTGGCATGTTGCCTTAACAATCCAGGAACGCATTTGTTTATTCGTTATTCCTATCCTATCGGCCAAGGGCTCTAATTCCTCCAAATCGGTCTGTCGGAGGACATCAAGCACGAAATTGTCCAATTGTTCCACGGGCAAGTAATGCCCGCCTACTCCATTGTAGTAATACAACAACTTCCTGTGTTGATTTTTTGAAGAAGTAAACCGGAACTTTTTCCCTTTATCATCGTATAACTTATCTGCCAAAACCGTTTTATGAAACTTATAGTGGCAAAATGCATTGGAGTCATGGATACGCCGACGGATTACAGTTTGCACCTGTTCCCACAATTCACGGGAAACAATGGGCTTATGTACTCCGTTATAGATTTTATTTTGGGCATAATGCGTGATTTTTCCAAGATAAACAGGGTTCGTTAGCATACGTTGTACCGTATTCTTTTTAAAGGGTTCGCCACCACGTTCCCGTTTGCTATGTTTGGTAACCCATCTTTTAGTATGTATTCCTTGCCCATTTAGCCACTCGGCTACTCCAAGCATATTTTGCGTTTCAAGATATTTTTGGAATACTTGCCGCACGATTTCGGCTTCCAGCTCATTTACCACAAGGTGCCTGTCGTTGATGTCATATCCTAAGGGCAAATTACCCCCCATCCAAAGGCCCTTGGCTTTACTGGCGGCGATTTTATCACGCACGCGCTCAGCTGATACTTCGCGCTCAAACTGGGCAAAAGATAAAAGCATATTAAGCGTTAATTTTCCCATAGAATTACTCGTATCAAACGATTGCGTGATAGACACAAAGTTACAACCATATTTATCAAACTCTTGCATCATTTTGTGGAAGTCTATAATAGAGCGCGACAGCCGGTCCACTTTATAGACAACGACTACCTGTATATTGCGGGCGCGGATATCGTTAAGAAGTGTTTTTAAGCCGGGGCGCTCCATCGTTCCGCCACTGATACCGCCGTCCGAATAGGTTTTATAGTATTCCCAGCCATTAAACGCTTGGGACAGAATATATGCCTTACACGCTTCCTCCTGATTTTGGAGCGAGTTAAACTCCATATCTAGACCGTGTTCAGTAGATTTACGGGTGTATATAGCACAATTAACTTTTGGCATTTTGCCTCCCCACCAATCCAAAAAACTTGGGGCCACTAATGTGACCCTGTGTTATCTTCTGCGCTATTGCTGTCAAATTAGGATAGATATCATGCTCCCACTCATATTCTTTCTCGCTTTTCACTATTACTTGATAAATCTGCCCTTTGTATTTTTTGGTTAGGATAGTTCCTATCGCTAAATTATATTTACATTTATGGGCCCGTTGGATATATTTCTCTGGATTACTGGCGTATTTATCCAGTCTAGTGATATACTTTTCAGCCAGTTTACAACTATACAATTCGCATTGAATGGCATACCACAAAGGTCTATATTTACCTTTTTGCCCCCGTAATTGATACCGATAGAATATATCCCAATAAAATTGGAGTTTTTCGTCTGGCAAGCCTTTGAGTTCATCAAAATTTTTGGGAAGATAGCATTTATTTCTCATTTAGTACCTTCCGAATGCGGTTTATCTTATGGGCCGAGTTTCCTTTGAAATAGTATGCCTTGGCTAATTCATCAAAAAACTTGATAGCAGTTTGTAAGAGTTCCGCTTCGCGCATTTTCTTGGGCCGCCCAAGCGGATTACCAGAACGCCCCTTTACAAACCGGTTTTTAATGGGTGGCAGCACGCGCGGCATCATTTGGACAATCCAAAGAATACATATCCGCTGATAGGCCGTTTGACGATATTCATCGCCACACGGGATATGCTTTTGTAGGTTTTGCCTTCATATTCAAAGCCGTTTTCCAACACTTTTACTTCTATGGTGTTACCTCGGTAGTTTTTAGTAATAATACTACCCGGTGCAGGCAAACGGCTATCCCGCGGCCGGACAGGCAAGTTTTTAAGCGGAGTTTCTTCGGTAGTGATAGGGTTAACTACCCGAAAAACAGCAGGTTGAGTAGGTTTGTTTTCGGGTACTGATTTTTTGGTTGTTTTCTTCATAACTTATCTCCTTAA
This sequence comes from Candidatus Avelusimicrobium sp., assembly GCF_056976295.1. Classification (NCBI taxonomy): domain Bacteria; kingdom Pseudomonadati; phylum Elusimicrobiota; class Elusimicrobia; order Elusimicrobiales; family Elusimicrobiaceae; genus Candidatus Avelusimicrobium; species Candidatus Avelusimicrobium sp. Next base: position 2,392 of record NZ_DBMCTG010000022.1, on the reverse strand, counting down.
ATAAGCAATTTTTACTTCGTACTACATTCACGCTTACTATCGAGAGATAAGTCAAGTTGGTTCTAGTTCTTATTTAATAAACGACTCACATATTGATAATATGTATTAGACGGATATTTGGACAATGTTTGTGCTAACTCCGCTTTGGTAATAAACCCTTTCTTTAAAGCGATTTCTTCCAAGCACGCTATTTCTATCCCTTGGTTCAACTGCATACTATGCACAAAATTCGCCGCTTGTAGGACGCTTTCGTGCGTCCCCGTGTCTAACCACGCAAATCCACGCTCTAATCGCGCTACCTGCAAGGCATTATTGGCTAAATACACTTTGTTGAGGTCTGTAATTTCCAACTCTCCGCGCGAGGAAGGTTTTAATTGTTTGGCATAAGAAACAACCTTGTTATCATAAAAATATAGCCCAGTAACCGCAAAATTGCTTTTGGGGGTTTTAGGTTTTTCTTCCAAAGATACAGCGTTTCCGTCTTTATCAAAAGATACCACGCCAAATCGTTCCGGGTCTCTTACCTCGTACGCAAATACAGTGGCTCCCGCAGTATTTTGCTCAGCACTTTGTAAAATTTGCTCAAACCCGTTCCCATAAAAGATGTTATCCCCCAAAATAAGGGCCACTCTATCCGCGCCGATAAAATCTTCCCCTAATATAAAAGCATCCGCAATACCCTTTTTTACCAACTGCGGCACATAAGATAACGAAATACCCCATTGGGAGCCGTCCCCCAGCAATTTTTTAAAGTTTTCTATATCTTCGGGGGTTGTAATAATCAAAATATCTCGTATCCCCGCCATCATAAGGGAAGAAAGCGGGTAATAAATCATTGGTTTATCGTAAATAGGTAGTAAAATTTTGGAAATGGGCAAAGACGCCGGATACAACCGCGTACCTGCCCCGCCAGCTAAAATAATCCCTTTCATAATATTTTTACTTTTTTGGATTTAATCTTGATTTTAATTTGTACCATGGATTTAAAACAATCATTAAAATATTACGTATTTTTCTTAGTCTGCGCGGAAATTTTAAATCATTTTGTAAAACAGCCTGTTTGAAATGGCGAACTTTCCAACGAAACATTGCATTGCGGTTTGCAAACAGTTTCAAATCCAAGGATTCTATTTGAGAACGGATTAAATCATAAGCCTGTTTTACGGTATCACTAGACACATTACCTAAACGTCCAACAAATAGACGCTCATCCCCAATCAAAAGAACCATAAAATTAAACCAATATGTTTCTTTTACCTGTTCAAAAACGCCGTATTTTCGTAAATTTTCCGCCAAAAAAGCGAACTGACCTATTCCATCTATCAACATTCGCGTATTAGCATGAGATAAAGACCCTTTGCGGTTTACTCGGTAATATACTAAATATTTATTTTTTAAAAAACGAGCATTTTGACAATTAACGGCATAGGATACGGTAAAGGGAAAATCTTCTGCGGCGCCTTTATGGAATTGTAGTGATATATCGTGAATTTTTTGTCGTAAATATAATTTATTCCAAGCAAACGGCAACGCAAAAGAAAAGTTTGCGAAATCCGTCAAAGAATCTTTTCTTTCTTTTGCCAAGGAGTCCTTATGTGCCAGTTCCAAAGCCGTACTACGAGGACGCACAGAATTTGAAATAGCATCATATTCATAGAAACTACACATTGTTAAGTCTAATCTTTCTTTTTCAGCCACCTGATAGAGGTCATTCAGGGCATTAGGAGATAAGAAGTCATCGGAATCCAAAAAGAAAATATACTTACCATTTGCGTGTTTTAAGCCTGTATTACGGGCCGCTGATAATCCACTATTGGGTTGGCTAAGAATATGAAATCGAGAATCCCTCTCGATCCATTTATTTATTATTAGGGCGCTGTCGTCAGTAGAACCATCATTGACGACTAATGCTTCCCAGTCGGTAAAAGTTTGCTCCGAAACACTCTTTAAGCATTGTTCTAAATAGCGATGGGTATTGAAAACTGGAATAATTACACTAATTTTCGGCATATTAACGCTCCGTTTATAAACTAATATTTTGTAAAGCTTTTCCAATTTTTAGAGAAAAATATTCTTTCTTATATACTCGTCGTTTTGCGGCAGATGACAATTTCCATCTGAGATACGCCATAGAAATATTGCCAGATTGATTACATAAGCGTTTTATTAAGTCATCCCATTTTTGTGGAGCTTGATTTCTCAATAATTGGCCCAAGTTAGAACTTGGATTTTTCTGATAAAAATCAACAAAATACCCAAAGATTTCCGCAATATAAGATGTATAATCTTTATTGAATTGGCGTTCCGCATAAATGAAAAAATTCACATGTTTCCAGAAATTATTAACAAAGTATTTTTCATCATTGAACGGATGATACCAAAGACCTCCTGC
>NZ_DBMCTG010000021.1:0-16474 GCF_056976295.1 Candidatus Avelusimicrobium sp. | reverse complement strand
TCGTGATTGCCGTCGTGAGCGTCGTCTTACCGTGGTCCACGTGCCCAATCGTACCCACGTTCACGTGCGGTTTGCTGCGGGAAAATTTTTCCTTTGCCATTTGTTTACACTCCTAATATGAAAGATGCAACCCCTGCGCCCGGGATTTCCAAGCGCAGGGGAAAATGGTTATTAAGCGGCCACTTTTTCCGCGGTGCGTTTTTCAATAATCGCTTTTGCGACGTTAGCCGGCACCTCGGCATAGTGGCTCGGTTCCATAGTGAACGAAGCGCGGCCCTGAGAGAGGGAGCGTACGTTCGTGGCGTAACCGAACATTTCGGCGAGCGGTACTTCGGCGCGTACATAGCGTACGTTGCCTCTGACACCCATTTCGCCAATCTGACCGCGGCGGGAACTCAAATCACCAATGATATCACCCAAGTTGGCTTCCGGAGCCACAACTTCTACCTTCATAATAGGTTCCAGAATAATCGGGTTGGCTTTCTTCGCGCCGTCCTTCAAGGCCATAGAAGCGGCAATCTTAAAGGCCATTTCGGAGGAGTCCACTTCGTGGAACGAACCGTCAAACACGGCCACTTTAATATCCACCAAGGGGTATCCGGCCACAGCACCGGAATCCAGTGCTTCGCGGCAGCCCTTTTCAATAGCCGGGATGTATTCTTTCGGAATACGGCCCTGGGTAATTTCGTTGACAAATTCAAAGCCTTTGCCTTTTTCCTGCGGTTCCAAGCGGAGGAATACGTGCCCGTACTGACCGCGACCACCGGACTGACGGACGAACTTGGTTTCCTGTTCAACCGTCTTGGTGATGGTTTCGCGATACGCTACTTGCGGCGCGCCAACGTTGGCTTGCACGTTAAATTCGCGTTTCATACGGTCCACAATAATATCCAAGTGGAGTTCGCCCATACCGGAAATAACGGTCTGACCCGTTTCTTCATCGGTGCGGACGCGGAAAGTCTGGTCTTCTTCGGCCAAGCGGGCCAAAGCGTTGGACATTTTTTCTTCGTCAGCCTTGGATTTCGGTTCTACGGCAATAGAGATTACCGGTTCAGGGAACGTGATGCTTTCCAACACAATCGGGTGGTCGGGAGAGCAAATCGTTTGACCCACGCGGGAGTTTTTGATAGCCACGGTGGCGGCGATTTCGCCGGCGCCGAGTTCTTTTACTTCTTCGCGTTTATCAGCCATCATACGCATCATACGGCCGATACGTTCCGTGGCATTTTTGCCGGGGAACAAAACCGTATCACCGGCTTTCAAAGTACCGGAATAAATGCGGAAGAAACTGAGTTTACCCACAAAGGGGTCCGTCTGAACTTTAAAGATAAGACCGCAGAAGGGTTCGTTGTTGGAGGCTTTGCGGTGCACTTCTTCGCCCGTATCGGGGTTGGTTCCTTTGACAGCCGGAACGTCCACAGGAGAGGGTAGATAATCGTTCACGCAGTCCAAAAGCGGCTGTACGCCTTTGTTTTTGTAGGAAGAACCGCAGATTACCGGGAAGAATTTACCCGTAAGAGTACCTTTGCGGATGGCTTTTTTGATTTCTTCAACCGTAAAGTCCGTTTCGCCGTTTAAGTAGCGTTCCATAATTGCTTCATCAAAGTCGGCGAGTTTTTCAATCATTTCCGTATGGGCTTTTTTGGCAGCGTCCACGAGGTCAGCCGGAATTTCCACTTCGTTGAAAGTGGCTCCGTTATGGTCGCCGTCCCAAATGATACCTTTCATCTTTACCAAGTCCACGATGCCGACGAATTTGTCTTCGGCGCCGATAGGCAACTGAATCGGGCAGGCGTTGCCACCCAATTTTTCCTTAATGGAGTTGGCGGAGCGGATAAAGTCCGCGCCGATGCGGTCCATTTTGTTAATGTAAGCAATACGGGGAACGTGGTATTTGTCGGCCTGGCGCCATACCGTTTCGGACTGGGGTTCTACACCCTGCACACCGTCAAAGCAGCAAACGGCACCGTCCAACACACGCAAAGAGCGTTCCACTTCGGCCGTAAAGTCCACGTGGCCGGGAGTGTCAATAATGTTGAGTTGGCAGTCCTTCCACACGCAGTAAATAGCGGCGGAGGTAATGGTGATGCCTCTTTCTCTTTCCTGTTCCATCCAGTCCGTTACGGAAGCGCCATCGTGCGTTTCGCCGATTTTGTGCACTTTACCCGTATAGTACAAGATGCGTTCGGAAGTGGTCGTTTTGCCCGCGTCAATGTGGGCAATAATACCAATGTTTCTGATTTTCTCAATCGGATAGGTTTTGAATTCAGCCATAACTTAATTCCAAATTACCATTTAAAGTGAGCGAAAGCGCGGTTGGCTTCGGCCATTTTATGCACGTCTTCGCGTTTTTTGAAAGCGGTACCTTCTTTTTTGGCGCCCAACATAATTTCTTCGGCCAATTTTTCAGCCATCGGGCGGCCTTTGCGGCTTTGCGCGGCGCCGATGAGCCATCTCATAGCCAAGGAGGTGCTGCGCAAGGGTTTTACTTCGGTCGGCACCTGATAGTTGGCACCACCCACGCGGCGGGCTTTCACTTCCACGAGCGGGCGGACGTTTTCAATACATTTATTGAAAACATCAAGCGCGTTTTCTTTGGTTTTTTCGGCAATGATAGCCATCGCATCGTCCAACAAGCGTTCGGCGGTGGAGGTTTTGCCTGCAAAATTCAATTTGTTAATGAACCGGGACACGAGCACGGAATTATATTTATAATCCGGCGCGGGCTGCGGTCTTCTGTCTCTGGGTCTTAAACCTTTTCTCGGCATATTCTTTATTCAACTCCTAAAAATTATTTACCGGCTTTGGGTCTCTTTACACCGTAAAGAGAGCGGCCTTGTTTTCTGTTTTCCACACCGGAAGCATCCAGCGCGCCGCGGATGATGTGATAACGCACACCAGGCAAGTCTTTCACACGGCCACCGCGCACGAGCACGATGGAGTGTTCTTGGAGGTTATGTCCCACACCGGGAATATAAGCGGTTACTTCCACTTTGGAAGTAAGTTTTACACGGGCCACCTTTCTCAAAGCAGAGTTCGGTTTTTTAGGGGTCGTGGTATAAACACGGGTGCAAACGCCTCTTCTCTGGGGGCAGGCTTGCAACGCCGGGGATTTCGTTCTGTGAATTTCTTTCGCCCGTCCGTATTTCACTAATTGATTTACTGTCGGCATTATTACTTCTCTCCTGTTTCTTTGCGTTTTTGTTCAAACTCTTGGGCAATCTGTCTGGCGGAAATACCTGTACCCGCCGGGATCAAATGGCCTACAATTACGTTTTCTTTCAGGCCTTGCAATTCGTCCACCTGGCCCGTAATAGCCGCGTCCGTAAGGACTTTCGTCGTCTCTTGGAACGAGGCCGCGGAAATAAACGATTCGGAAGCGAGGGACGCTTTGCTGATACCGAGCAAAATGGTTTCTGCATCGGCTAAGCGTTTGCCTTCGGCCTTCATCTTGGCGTTTTCTCTAAGCCAACTTGCGCGGCTCAAAATTTCGCCTTTGAGGAAGTGGGTATCACCCGCATCCAGAATTTTCACGTTCCCCAACATCTGACGGACAATAACCTCAATATGTCTGTCGTTAATTGTTACGCCCTGCAAGCGGTACACTTCTTGGATGGCGTTTAACAGGAACTCTTGCGCTTCTTTTTCGCCCTTCACGCGCAGCACGTCGTGGGGGTCAATGGCGCCGTCGGTAAGGGCTTCGCCCACGCCAACGTGATCGCCTTCATATACTACGAGGTGTTTGCCTTGCGGGATGCTGTACTGCTTGACCTGGTTGGTCTCTTCGTTCCGCACGACAACCTCAATCAAACCTTTGGGAGATGTTTCCAGGCTAACGATACCCTCAAACTCGGAAATAATTGCCGGGTTGCGGGGGCGTCTGGCTTCAAACAACTCCGCGATTCTGGGCAAACCGCCGGTGATATCTTTGGTACCGCCCGCTTCGCGCCCGATTTTGGCAAGCACGTCGCCGGGTTCCACTTCTTCACCGTTCTCCACCATCAGGATCGTATCAATAGGCAACGGCAAGTTTACTTTTTTGTCTTTACCTTCAATGCTGATGCGCGGGTTCTTTTTGCCCATACGGCTCGCGGTAATTTTGCGTTCAATTACGCCGGTTACTTTGTTGCGTTCTTCCTGCAAAGTTATACCTTCAATTACGTCGGTCAACTTTACAGAACCGTTCGCTTCGGCCAACACCGGGATAGAGTGCGGGTCCCATTCCGCGAGCAAAGAACCTTTTTTCACGGTCGCTTTATCCGTAGTGTAAACGGAAGCACCGTACTGAATCTTGTATTCTTTTATTGTACCATTTCCGGCCTCAACAAAGATAGAGCCGTTTCTGGAAATACAAATTTTATTATCGTAACGGTTCGTAATAACCTTCATATCTTTAAAGGTTACCTTACCGTCAATTTCAGCAACTGCCTGGCTGCGGGACAACACGCGCGAAGCCGTACCACCGATGTGGAACGTACGCAAGGTTAACTGCGTACCAGGTTCGCCGATGGACTGGGCGGCAATAATACCCACAGAGTCCCCCGGGTTGCTCTTGGCAGAGGTGGCCAACTGCAAGCCGTAACATTTGGAGCATACACCAAACGGGGCTTCGCAGGTCAGTACGGAGCGGATGCGTACAGATTCCACACCATATTTTTTGACCAATTTGCTCTGTTCCAAGGTAATCAAATCGCCTTCTTTGATAATGGTTTTTTCTTCTTCGGAGCCGTCGGCGCGTTTCACCTTTACCACGACGTCTTCCAAACTGGTGCGGCCCAAAATACGTTCTTCAATGGGTTCCACCATTTCTTCGCCGCTCATCAAAGATTTAACTACAATACCGTTATGGGTTCCGCAGTCTTCTTCCGTTACCACTACATTGTGGGCAACATCTACCAAACGGCGGGTTAAATAACCGGCGTCGGCTGTCTTCAAAGCCGTATCGGACAAACCTTTACGACCACCGTGCGTGGAAATAAAGTATTCCAACACAGACAAGCCTTCGCGGAAGTTAGCGGTAATCGGGTTTTCAATAATTTCACCCTGGCCGCCGGTAAGTTTCTTTTGGGGTTTGGCCATCAAACCGCGCATACCGGCCAACTGGCGGACCTGCTGGCGGGAACCGCGGGCGCCGGAATCGGCCATCAAATAGACGGCGTTAAAGCGCTGTCCGCTATGTTCTTTATTAGACGGGTCGTATTTGCCTTCTTCAAACTTCTTCATTTCTTTGAAGAGTTCGTTGGCAACGTCGTCGGTTACACGGGTCCAAATATCAATAACTTTGTTATAGCGTTCGCCTTCCGTGATGATACCGGCTTCGGCCTGTGCCTGAATCTCTTTAACCTTTTTCTTGGCCTCAGTAATGTATTTCTGCTTGGCAGACGGAATCGTCATATCCGCAATGGAGATGGACAAGCCGGACAAAGTGGCATAGTGATAACCCATCTTCATAATCTTGTCCAAGAGTTGTACGGCTTCGTAGCGGCCGTATTTTTTGCTCTTGTAGCATTCATCTACCAAGGAAGCCAGTTCTTTCTTGCCGACCGTTTTATTAATATATTCCCAACCTTTCGGCATAGCCTGGTTGAAAATAATGCGACCCACGGAAGTAAAATCTTTCCATTTGGAGGCATCTTTTTCGTCTTTACCTTCCAAGCCGGGTTCCGGAATAGCGTTAATACCGCGCACTTTGATTTTAGCGTGGTAAGAAAGTTTACCGTATTCCAAAGCCACCAAGGCATCTTCTTTGCTGCCGAAGATAGAACCTTCGCCGATATCGCCGTCTTTAATCTTAGTCAAGAAACTTACACCCAAGACCATATCGTGAGACGGAGCGGCAATCGGTTTACCGGACGCCGGGGACAAAATGTTGTTAGAGGCCAGCATCAAGGTACGGGCTTCCATTTGGGCTTCCAAAGAAAGCGGTACGTGCACGGCCATCTGGTCACCGTCGAAGTCAGCGTTGAAAGCGGCACAGGTAAGCGGGTGCAACTGGATGGCTTTACCTTCAATAAGTACCGGTTCAAAGGCCTGAATACCCAAACGGTGCAAGGTAGGAGCGCGGTTTAACATTACCGGGTGGCTCTTGGTTACCTTTTCCAAAATATCCCAAATTTCGGGGCGGACTCTTTCCAACATCTTCTTGGCGGATTTAAGCGTTACGCCTTCCTTCTTCATTAATTCGCCAATGATAAAGGGTTTAAAGAGTTCCAAAGCCATCAATTTCGGCAAACCGCACTGGTGGATTTTCAAGTTCGGGCCGACGACAATAACGGAACGGCCGGAATAGTCCACACGCTTACCGAGCAAGTTTTGGCGGAAGCGGCCGTGTTTACCTTTAATGCTGTCGGACAGAGATTTAAGAGGTCTGCCGCCGGGGCCGATAAACACTTTGCCGCGGGCACCATTTTCAATTAACGCGTCCACCGCTTCCTGCAAAAGACGCTTTTCGTTATAAATCATCACTTCCGGCGCACGCAGGGATTCAATGTGTTTCAAGCGGTTATTACGGTTAATAATGCGGCGATACAAATCGTTCAAATCGGAAGCCGCAAAACGGCCGCCGTCAAGCGGAACGAGCGGGCGCAAATCCGGCGGAATTACCGGCAAGATGCTGATAATCATCCACTCCGGGCGGTTGCCGCTTTCCTTAAACTCTTCCATCGTTTTAATACGACGGATAAGTTTGGTGCGTTCCATTTCGCTCTGCGTATTCTTTAATTGCTCGTGCAAAGCGGGGATTTCTTTATCAAAATCAATACCTTCCAACAAGGTTTTAATAGCCGGGGCGCCGATATCCACTTTTAAGCGGGAGCCATGTTTTTTGCGGGCTTCGCGCACTTGCACGTCGGAAAGCAAGGTGCCTTTTTTGAAGTCCACGCGGCCGGTTACGCTATCCACGCAGTCTTCAATGACCACATAAGCGGCATAATAAACCACACGTTCCAAATCGCTCGTGCGCATATCCAGCATAATACCGATGCGGGAGGGGTTCTTTCTCAAAAACCAGACGTGCGCCACCGGTACGGCCAATTCAATATGGCCCATACGTTCGCGGCGGACTTTACTTTCGGTAATTTCAACACCGCAGCGGTCGCACTTAATTCCTTTAAATTTTACCCAACGGTATTTGCCGCAGGCGCATTCGTAGTCCTTGGTGGGGCCGAAAATGCGTTCGCAGAACAGACCGTCGCGCTCCGGTTTCAAGGTGCGGTAGTTAATGGTTTCGGGTTTTTTGACTTCGCCGAAAGACCAAGCCATAATCTGTTCCGGACTGGCAATACCGAGTTTAATGGCATCAAAGTCAAAGAAGTTCAGTTCGTTTAATTTTTTAACTTTTTTCGTTTGCATTGTTCAAATCCCCGGCTTATTTAGCGGCTCCTTCTTCTTGTGCAGGAGCGGCAGGGGCCTCTTCCTTTGTATCGGAAGAGGCGTCCGGCGTTTCGCCGTTTTCAACATTTTTAAGAAGTTCCACACTTAACCCTAACGCTTGGAGTTCTTTAATCAATACTTTAAAAGATTCCGGTACGCCGGGTTGGGTGGGCGCTTCGCCTTTGACAATGGATTCATACATCTTCGTGCGGCCGACAAAATCGTCGGATTTCACGGTTAAGAATTCTTGCAAGGTATAAGTGGCGCCATAACCTTCCATAGCCCACACTTCCATTTCACCGAAGCGCTGACCGCCGAACTGGGCTTTACCGCCCAAGGGCTGACGTGTGATTAAACTGTATGGCCCGGTGGAGCGGGAGTGAACCTTGTCTTCCACCAAGTGAATCAGTTTCATCATATACATATAACCAATGGTTACTTTTTCTTCAAAAGGTTCACCGGTTCTGCCGTCATACAGCGTAATGCGGCAGTAATCGTCCGGCAGGTATTTAGCGGCATATTCTGCGCGCGCTTTGCCGGTAAGACCTTTGTCATCCAAAATCTTTTCTTTGGCTTTGCGTATTTCGTTCACTACGTCCGCTTCGCTCGGGCCGTCAAAGACCGGGGTGGCGGCGTTGTAGTGCAGGTAGTGCGCGGCCCAGCCGAGCATTGTTTCCAGCAACTGACCCACGTTCATACGGGAAGGAATACCCAACGGGGAAAGCACAATATCAAGCGGAGTGCCATCCGGCAAGAACGGCATATCTTCTTCCGGCAAGATACGCGCCACTACACCTTTGTTACCGTGGCGGCCGGACATTTTGTCCCCCACGTGGAGTTTGCGTTTGGAAGCAATATACACTTTAACGGATTTGTTCACCGTAACGGCGAGTTCGTCGCCTTGTTTGGAGAACTCAATTTCGCGTTCATAGTGTTCCACGGCTTTCTTTTCCATTAACTTATACAGCGCGTTAATGCGGGTTTCTTCCTCTTTCAGCGCGGATTCCTTCTTAATGGTTTCTTTGGCATTGGCCAAAGCGCGTTTGCGCTGTTCTTTTAAGAGGGTCAGCGTGGCATCTTTTTCGTTTTCTAACGCAGTCAAACGGGCTTTTTCCTCGGATTTCGTCAGTTTTTCTTTGCGGACGAAAACACGGGTGCCTAAAATTTTGCCGCTGGTGCCGGGCGGTACACGCAAGGAGGCGTCCACCACGTCGTCGGCTTTTTTACCGAAAATCACTTTGAGCAAGCGTTCTTCGGGGGTTAATTGCTGTTCGCCTTTCGGGGTTACTTTACCGACTAAAATATCGCCGGGTTCCACCACCGTAGCGGGCAGCACGATACCGTCGTTGTCCAAGTGGGACAAGGCTTCCGCACCAATGTTCGGGATATCGCGGGTGATTTCTTCTGCGCCTAACTTGGTGTTACGGGCATCCACTGTAAATTCGTGCAAGTGGATAGAGGTAAAAACGTCGTCCTTTACCAAGCGGGAAGACACCAAGATAGCGTCTTCGTAGTTATACCCTTCCCAGCACATAAAACCTACGAGCATATTGCGGCCCAAAGCGAGGTAGCCGTTATCCATAGACGGACCGTCGGCAATTACCTGGCGGGCTTTTACATTATCGCCCGCTTTTACAATCGGGTGCTGGTTGATACAGGTATCTTGGTTGGAGCGTTTGTATTTCAAAAGTTCATAGATATCGCTGGAACCGTCTTTGGTTTCAATGATAATTTTGGAAGCATCCGCAAACTGGACACGTCCGTCGCGGCGGGCTACCACAGCGGTCCCGGAGTCGCGGGCGACTTCGTGCTCAATACCGGTACCCACATACGGGGCTTCCGGCATCAAAAGCGGCACACCCTGGCGCTGCATGTTACAACCCATCAACGCACGGTTCGCGTCGTCGTGTTCCAAGAACGGAATAAGGGCCGCAGACACACTGATAACCTGTAACGGGGAAACGTCCATATAGTCCACCTGTTTCGGCTCCACATACGGATAATCCGCGCGGACACGGCAGGCGACTCTGTCGGTTTCCATTTTACCGTCTTTGCCCAGCGGCGTATTGGCCTGGGCTACAAATTTATCGTCTTCGGCATCGGCGGTTAATTCTTCCACCTGGTTGGTTACTTTTCCGTTTACAACTTTGCGGTACGGGGTTTCAATCAAACCGTACTTGTTTACGCGGGAGTAGCAAGCCAAAGAGGTAATCAAACCAATGTTCGGACCTTCCGGAGTTTCAATCGGGCAGACACGGCCATAGTGCGTATAGTGTACGTCGCGCACTTCAAAGCCGGCACGTTTTCTGTTCAAACCGCCGGGACCCAAAGCAGACAAACGGCGCTTATGCGTCAATTCGCCCAACGGGTTAATCTGGTCCATAAACTGGGAAAGTTGGGACGTCCCGAAGAATTTGCGGACAATCGCCTGCACGGGCTGCGCGTTTACAAGCGCGCGGGGCGTGAAGGAGGTCAGTTCGCGGTTCATACGGTCGCGGGCTGTTTTAGCCATTTGGGAAAGGCCGATGCGGATTTGGTTTTCCAACAATTCGCCAATACCGCGCACGCGGCGGTTGCCCAAGTGGTCAATATCGTCAACTTTAAATGAAAAATCCGGGCCGTATTCCTTCTGTACGTCTTCGCCGGCGTTCAAGGCAAGCAGATATTTAACCGTTACAATGATATCTTCAGGAGATAAAGTGCGGCGGTTATCTTTCGGCGTGGTGAACTTTTTGAATTTGAATTTGCTAATCAAATCAAACATATTAGCAAACTTCTTGTTGATTTTATAGCGGCCGACAAAACTCAAATCATAGCGGCGGATATTGTCAAAAACTAAATTATTCAGGAAGGTTTCCGCCTGTTCCTTAACGACGAAATCCTGCCCGCGCATCTTTTTGTAGATTTCAGCCTGCGCTTCGGCAGCCGTGCGGATAGAATCCTTGCGGTGCTCCAAGGTGGCCAAAATACCAGGGTCATCCTGGCGGGGTTTACCGCAGATGACTTTAATGGTTTTAACTTTCTTTTCAATTAAGGTTTTGAAAAGTTTATCGTCAATAGGTAAAGCGGCTTTATCGTCCAGGTTCCACAGCACTTCGCCGGTGGCCGGATCGTAAATATCGTCAGCGGCGTAACGGCCGATAACACCTTCAATATTGGAAGCCTTGACTTCAATGTCTTCGCATTTGTAAAAAGTCTGGATAATTTGTGCGTTGGTTTCCAGGCCGCAAGCGCGAAGGAACGTGGAGGCCAACACTTTTTTCTTTCTGTCAATGCGGACCCACAACGCGTTCATCAAGTCAAACGAAAATTCAATCCACGCGCCGCGGTATGGGATAATGCGGGCCACATACAAGCGCTTACCAAAAGTGGACTGTTTCTTTTCCTCGTCTTCTTCAAAAATGATACCCGGAGAGCGGTGCATCTGGCTGACAACCACGCGTTCGGCGCCGTTAAATACAAAGCAGCCGGCATCGGTCATTAAGGGTAAATCGCAAAGGGTTACGTCCTGGTCGGACGCTTCTTTCATTTTGCCGTTTTTCTGCTTGACATATAAGCGCATCAAGGCCTTCAACGGCGCAGAATAGGTGCTGTCGCGCACGGTGGCTTCCGCCGGAGTAGCGTAGCGGGGCGAACCTAATTCATACTTCAAAAATTCAAGTCTCATACTCCCGTCGGGAGCTTCAATAGGGAAAACGTCTTCAAAAGCGGCTTGCAAGCCTTTCAATTCCCGCTTGGCGGGAGGGACATCTAATTGCAAAAAGTCCACGAAGGACTGTTTTTGCATGTCCAGCAAATCGGGTAAGGGAAGTTTGGTGGAAATTTTGCCGAAATTTGTTTGTTTTTCAATCATTTCTTTTCTTCCTGCTGTTTGGTAACGGACCACGGAGCCGCAACGCACTCGGCTGTCGGTCCGCCGTTATACCCCGTATAGGGTACGTAATCCCACCCCCGCTAAATGCGAGGGGTGGGATTAATAATTCGTCGGTTGAACTATTTGAGTTCTACGGTGCCGCCGGCTTCGGTGATTTTCTTTTTGAGTTCTTCAGCTTCGGCTTTGGCAACGTTTTCTTTTACGGCTTTCGGGGCGCCTTCAACCAAGTCTTTGGCTTCTTTCAAGCCCAAGCCGGTGATTTCGCGCACTACTTTGATGACGGCGATTTTTTTAGCAGCGTCAACAGCGGTCAACACAACGTTGAATTCGTCTTTTTCTTCAGCGGCGGCAGCGGCAGCAGGAGCGGCAGCGGCAACAGCCACGGCCGGAGCAGCGGCTTTCACACCGAATTTTTCTTCAATAGCCTTCACGAGTTCGGAAAGTTCCAGAACGGTGAGTTCAGCAATAGCGTTTACTAATTCTTCTTTGGTCATTTTAGCCATTTTATTTTTTCCTTGTTTCTTATAGAGTAGCTGCCTTCTGCCTAAACCGTGTTTAGGCCCGTGCATTTATCCTTTCGGGCTACTACCGCACTTGGCGGGTTTAGATTTTACCATTTAGGAAAACGGCAAGGCGTTGGTCCTAAGACACCGCCCGTACTATTTCGTATTTTGGGGCGGATTTCCATTTTTGCTCCTTGCATAATTTCCACTATGCAAAGTTGCAAAGAAAATGAAAATCACGCCTGCCAAAATCCAAAATCGCTTCCGTATCGCTTCCGCGCACAAAAGCACCACCCGTTTTCCGCGCGCCCAACGTCGGCGCGTACGTTACTATTTGCCTTGTTGTTTGTCTTCCAAGGCTTTGATAACGTAGGCAAAATCCCGTATCGGAGCTTGCAACACTTGCGCAGACTGGGCGACCGCGTTGTACAACGCACCGGCCAACTTGGACAGGTTTTCTTCTTTGGTACCAATGGTAGCCAACTGTTTAACCTGGTCTTCGTTGTACCAGACGCCATCAGAATAGCAAGCACGAAGCTTCAAAGCCGTAAACTTTTTCTGAAAGTCCACCAACGTTTTGGCGACGGCGGCAATGTCTCCGCCTACCGCAATAGCCGTCGGGCCCTGAAAGAGTTTCTCATCAGCGCCTTCAATATTGGCTTGGCGGATGGCGTGATCTACGATAGCGTTGCGTTCCACACGGAATTTTGCTCCGGCGGGCGCTAATTGCTTGCGCAGTTCAGCCATATCCACGAACTTCAAGCCTTGATAGGCCGTGAAGAACAGGGTGCCGCTCGCGGTAATTTCAGAAGCTAAGTCTTGCGACTTTTGTTTCTTTTGGTCTTTTGTCAGGTTCATTTTATTGCCTGTTTTAATAACGGAACCGGCCTTATTTTCTGCACCTAAAAAGCAATTTTTTAGGCAGAGAAAACGACAGCCACAAACTCCCTTTCCTTCGTTTTACCGTCGGAGGAGTTATGGTTCTCGTTACAAATCGGGTTAATTACTTCTATTATATTTTATCAATAAAAGCCGCCAAATGCAATCCTTTTTGCAAACGTTTTATCCGCGGCTCTTGTAATTATTATACCAAAAATTTAAGGAAATTTCTATATTTTTCCGCTTGATTTTGCTGTATGGTTCACTGGTTTTTTCACGGCTCATCGGAATCATATACAACATCCTGATTTTCCGTATCCGGGCACCATTTAGTGGCTTTTAGCGGAGCATCCGCCGGGTAAAAGTCAGCCGGTTTGTCTTTGCACACAAAAGGGCAGCCAACAACAGAAGAATCCCTATCCTCTAATATTCCCTTCCATTGGGTCGGGTCTCCTGTTTTAAAGACTTCGGGCCAATATGCACTTAAAAATTCTTCATTCACCGATAACGTTGCTACTGCTATCCAAGTGGATAACAAAGACCTTACAAAGGCTTCTATCTTATCCGTCCGATATTCGTTACCATATTCTATATTGGCTTTTTGCATAAAGTCAATCATCCCACTCCCGATTTTTTCCCAATCGGCGTTTTCTACGCCTTTACCAATTAGAGATAGTAAGGACATTACATAAGTATTCTTCCTTAAATACTTATCGTCCAAGTCGTTGCCCATTAATTTGATGACCGATTTTAAATAGGTGTCGTATTCGGGATATTCGGGGTTACTTGACCAAGATACAGTTGTTATATTATCTTGGGTACCTTTAACCGCTACAAAAGAAGAGATTGGATCCCCATCCTCCAACTTACCAGACTGCTCCCGGGATATGGCGCTAAGCCCCAAGGAAGAATCCTTCTCTTCCGGCTTCCACAGCACAAGCAGTTTGGAATCCCCCACTAGGGCGGATACTTTAATATCATTGCGGTCTATAACGCTATACCAAGGGTCCTTCCAATATACATAGTTCCCTCTTGGCAGAAAAATCAGCGTGAACACACTAACAATCCCTTTGTCTTGGGGATCTTCCACCCAAGCGCTTACAGATATAGGTGTATAGTATAGATGTTCCTCGAGTTCACCGTCAGTAACCAGTAGCGTTCCGTCTGGCTGAGGGATTCCTTTATGCAGGTCTTCATAGTAAGGAATCCACGGCAAGGTAATCGGCGCATAAATTGCCATATCCTCTTTGCGGCTATACACCTTTTCGCCTGCTTCGTTATAAAAATACACATAGGGCGGAACTACAAAGGGAGGGCGGTTTAACTGGCGGGAACTAGCGTATTGTATATTTTCCCGGCGGCACAGGGTTTTCCAGCCCTTTTTCCCGCCACGCGCGTGCTGATGGGCAAAATCCAGCAAATTAATCATCCCATCCGCATCCGTGCAAGAAAAATAGGCATAGTCCCTTGTTTCCACGCCATTTTGCATAATGCTGGGCCAAAAGCCGGATAAACCATATTCCACACTATTGGGGTCATTCTCGGTGCGTGGGTATTGGTCCGCAAAGCCCAGCAGGTGCCCCATTTCGTGAAACAAAGAATCGGTATCTCTAAATGGAACAAAAAGAGCGTTGATTGTTGTATCCGCATAAACAGCCGTAACGTCGTCATCTATGGCTAATGACTGCCCCACGGCTTCCCAAGAAACATACCGCCCCGGCAAATTATGGGTTTCCTGCGCCATATTTACATAAGAGGCAGAAAAACTGTCTTGTATTTCCTTTCTATAATTCTCCATATCCTCCCGTACCGCAGGAGAGCAATGCGCAGGGTACATTTCTAGGTACTGGGGCAAATTAGCCACCGCCACCGGGCGAGCCAGTTCCTGCCAAGGGGTCTTTTCAAAATCTGCACAGGACAAATAGGGCCGCATTTCAAACTTCCACGGTGTTTGAAGCATTTTTACCACGTCTTTAAATTCTTTTTCGCGCTGGGCTTCCCTGATTTCCTGCAAGGTGTAAATACGCCAACTGTTAAAGGAGCGTACAAAAATATCGTCCAGTTTTTCCAAATTCCACGGGCCCATAGTGTGTACAAAATAAGGCAGCGTTTCTCCTCTTACCAACCGGGTAACCAAAGGTACTTTACTCCATTGTTGTGTACTGTTTGCAAAGTAATCAGTAAACCGCCAACTAAACCCCGGCAAGGATAAACACAAGAACGCCAGTAAAACTATCATTTTCCTAAATAACATAAATTTTCTCCTTTGGATAATTTTATTATAGCAAATAGGACCCAGGCCTTTTATAGGTCTTTATACCCTTGTCTCACCGCCTAATAGTAGGTATAGTATAGATATGCGGATTTGGTATTTATTGCTTATTTTTCTATTTTCCATATGCGGGGCTACTAATGTGCAAGCCCAGCGGCGGGCTCTTTTCCCTAAAAAGCCTATCCGCGTGCAAGTGCATACCCCCAAAATAGAAACGCTGACTATACGCCCGGTTAATGTACCTATGCCAAAGGTACAACTGCCGGCGGTTCTTGCGCCACAATACCGCGCCAAGTTGGAACACCAATTAGTAACCCAAACCTTAAAAGCCCAACCGCTCCGCGAAGCAAAAGCCGTATTCAAACCCGGTTTACCAAATGCGTATCAGGTGTCTCATTGGCTCTACCGCGGCGGCCAACCCACCCGTCAAGGGTATGAAGAACTGGTAAAAATGGGCATAAAAACCGTTGTCAATTTGCGCGTTACTCCGCAAAATAAAAAAATAATAGAGGGGCTGCCCTTAACAGTTTATCAAGTACCGCTAAATCCTGTGATGCTAAATACAGACGGGGTAGAAGAGGTATTAAAATTGTTGTCCAATCCCGCCAATTACCCTATTTACTTGCATTGCCGCTATGGTTCTGACCGCACCGGCACAATCGTAGCCCTCTATCGTATGACGGTGGAGGAGTGGCCGCGTGAACACGCCATACAGGAAATGACGGCCCCGCATTTCGGGTTTCACAAAATATTCACGAATTTGCTACGCTATGTAAAACAGGTCAAGTTGAAAAAGCCCTCTCTGCCTTTCCACCATAAAAGGCAAAAAAATGAGGGGCAAACTTCTATTAATCCCTAAATCCGGACTCTTTTCCGTGCCAATATACTCTGCGCTATGGCAAAAAGGGCTGCTTAATGTGTGTAAAATACAAAAGGACAAGACAGATGAAACAAACTCTTAGCCTTTGGTCTTGGTGAAAAAAGACTTCGTTTGAGTAGATATTTCTTCCAATCAAAAAATTAACCCGCAAAAAGGTGAGACCCCATATGTTAATGGGGGTTGAAGTTTCTTGTAGTTAAAAACTTGCGGCTTCGCTTAATTTTATCCCACCACTACCCATTCAAAAGCAAAGTTTACTAACGGAAGCACGCGATTGAGCACACTATATTAGGCTTGAAGGTCTTGCGAGCAGTTCTGTATGGTCAAGTAATTTTTTCAATAAAGTTTTGGATATATTTTGGAGGTGTAGCCAACTGCTAAAATAGGGATAAGTCCATTCCGGGAAGTAATGAGATGTTCCTTGGTTGCATTTTTCAAAGGACGCACTGCTTATTCTAGGGGAGTGCCTCCTTCATGCAAAAGAGAGCATTTCAAAAGATTTCGCGTGCCTTTTTACGATATCCCCGGTAATTCCAAGAAGATTAAGGTAAGGATAACCTGTTTAATGCTTTCTTCTCCCTCGGGTATAAAACAAAAAAACCCCGCGTTAGCGGGGTTTCAAATCACCTTAAACAAAAGGCTAGGATGAGACCGACAACGATCTACTCTCTCAGCGCCGAATTGGGCGCCAATAC
>NZ_DBMCTG010000020.1:0-18831 GCF_056976295.1 Candidatus Avelusimicrobium sp. | reverse complement strand
GTATTGGCGCCCAATTCGGCGCTGAGAGAGTAGATCGTTGTCGGTCTCATCCTAGCCTTTTGTTTAAGGTGATTTGAAACCCCGCTAACGCGGGGTTTTTTGTTTTATATTGGGAATCTTGCCTTATATGTTTAGGAATACACATTTTACTATCTCTTTGGTGGGCTTGTTTGGGGGTGCTTATCTGTGTAAGTTTTGGAAACCAAGGAACACGCCAAAAGTTACTGTCTTGTAATAGAATAGGGATATCTTTTTGGGACCAGAGGTCTCTCAGAGAAAATATTTTAGGAAACATCCCTGGGGTACACGTCTATATATTAACAGGATATGTATATGGGCTTGATACCCTTTACAGAGAAAAATACAGGTCCTAAAATCTAGAAGAATCCCATAAAAGGGGCCAGAAGAACGCCACAGAATCTAAAATCGTGCCGAAATTACCTCGCTAGAATTGAGCCTAACTGGTATTTTAGGTGGACTCCAACGAAGCTACACGTCTGTCTTTAAAAAAACTTATCCCTGGAACAACCTTTGACTATTAGACTATGCCGTCTTAATAAGGGACTTTTAGACTTTAAAAAAATAATTTACATCCACCCATTAGAATTTATTAGATTAGTAAACCACCCTAATACTAGGTTATAACTAGCACGAGGGGGACTCTGTAATGTTGCGTTGTAGAAAAATACAATCCCGTTGAATTTATTTTTAGATAGAATACCCCGGGTGTTTACCCAGGGTATTTAGACTTTAAACTGCTGCTTTTAATTGTTCAAATGCTTGTTTTATTTTTTGTGCCATAAGTTTTCTTCTTTCTTGTAGGAATATGTCATATGACATTTTTTCCCATCCGTGTGGTAATGCATTATTTTCCTCTTCCAATTTTATTTCTTGTTCTGGCTTATTGGTACATAGAGGCGGATAGTAAATTGCCGGGCTATCATCCCCAATATAGTCATTATCTTTCCAATCAATATAGGCATAATTTGCCATTTGGTTAATTTCCTTTTTGGAATACCCCATTTGTTTTAAGTAATTTTTGGGGAAAAGATGATGTTTTTCTAATGATTTACGTTTGCTATGGCACGAATCTGTAAATAATTGCGCGACTAATAAATTACTTTTTGAAAATAGAATTTTGTTTTTCAATATATTTAGGGATGCCACATAAGCATTCCAAGCATTATTGCCAGAACCTGAAACGGCCAGCCCTTTGGAACCAACGAGTGTAATATCAAAAAAGTCATTAGTAAGTTCTTCATTGATTCTAGAAAGGATAAAATTTCTATATTCATTAAAAGAATGTAAGGTTTTAATTGTATTCAAGTGGCTTTCAACAGTAGATTCAAAAGAACCACTATAAAGAGCGACTAATGAGGCATAAAAAAACCATAAAGATGTAAGATGTAAGTTTTCATTATTAGAAGCATTAAAACGGTGTTTTGCAATTAAATATAGTGCGTAACTATAAAAAACGGCATTATTAGAGGATATTAATTCCCCTGATAAATACCCGGCGTTCATAATTGCTTTAATAAACTCGTGCCAGGAATGTAAATCCAACACATCAGGTAGTTTCGCTTTTAACGTTTCAAAACGTTGGATTCGCAGGGTTTCATCTATTGTTCCTCGTTTTTCGAAGTCTGCCCCGTGTAATAGTTTATACCCATATTGAAGGCGGGCTCTGTCAAAAGCATAGGCCATTACTACCCGGATAATATCTTGGGCAGAAACAGGGGTAATAGAGTTGTATGCAGTTGTACTGCCGGGGGTGTTAATGAGAGAATCCTTACAAAATGTTTCAATTTTTTTTCGTCCCTCTTCCCAATACAACGAGAGCAATGTAAGAATAAAGTCATTTTGTTTTAAAGCAACTCCACCAGAGTTTACCCGCACGAAAATATCAGAAACACTTTCTTCTTCGGCATTTGCTTTAATGTTAAAAACAGGCAATGGGTAATTGGTTAAGTTCCGTACCTCCATAAATCGGTTTTGAATAAGTTCTTCGTCTTTTTCCGAGAGCCCAACTCCTTTTGTTTCTTTGCTTTTTTTTAATTTTTCAATAAATTCATTTATTAATTTAAAAAAATTATTATTATTAAACAATTCACTAATATTGTACATCCACTCCGGGTCTTGTTTAGTGGCTTGATAGCCGACTTCAAATTTATTTAATAAAGGATTGTAAGAAATAATAACATTTTTTTCTTCAAATTTAGCATTTAGAACTGGTTTTTCCTTAATAACGGCATAGAGGGATGTTAGGCGTTGTTGGCCGTCAATAATTACCTCTTTAGGGTTTGTATAATTATGGGAAATGGTACCAATGGTTCTATTTTTAGATTCTATTGCGCTTTCCCAAAGCATTAAATAACCGATTGGATATCCTTTTAACATTGAGTCAAATAGGTCGCGAATTTTACTATCTTTCCAAATGAAAGGCCGTTGTAGTTCCGGTAATCCCAATTCTCCTGTATCAATTTTTTCAATTAATTGTAAAACGGTAAGGGTGGTATTACTAAAAAGTTCTGGCATAGGAAACTCCTATATTGTATGGAATAGACAGAGTTAAAAAGCGAGGTGCACAGAAGGGAAAACTCTTTGTTGATATTCTAGCAAATAATATTTTTTATTGGTGTGCTCATTTACAAAACTGACGATACCGGGAACATCTTGTGTAGTATTTTTTTGCTTGTTGCCTTATACCAAAACATTTTTCAAATCCTTGGAGAATTATTCCGTCCACATCTTGCCAAAGTATAGCATTTTTAGCGCCCGAACTTATTTGCCGCCTGCCCGAAAAATACAAGGCGACAAACCGTTGTCGCCGGGGAGTGTTATGATAAACATATGGAACCATTAATTGAAGCATACTTGTCTGGTAGCGAGAAGCGCCTGCGGCAACTGGTGCTAGCCGGGGCGGATGTCAATCAGCCAATGCGTGAGTACCCGGGCGATATTTTGTTGGAGCCTTGTTTGGCTAAAAATATCCGCCTGGTGCAGTTTTTGCTAAGCCACGGCGCCCGGCCCACGGGGGCACTTCTGGCGGACCTGATTGGGTATAGCGGTATTTTGCCCGGGTGGTATCTGGCCAGACTCTTGCGGCGGCTGTTAAAAGCCGAGGCAGCCCCCAACGCAACGGAGCGCGGGCACACCCTCTTGTGGTGGGCCGCAGAGAGCGGCGATCCGCTCACGCGCGACAATGCCCGGCTGGCGTCTGTATTGCTAAAATTCGGCGCGGACCCCAATATGAAAAATGCTCCTTGCAAGGCTGACTATAATCCCCAAGAAACGCCTCTTTTGCGTGCGGCGTATTACAACCAACCCGCTATGATAAGTAAACTGCTTCACTATGGGGCGGATATAAATACCGTGGATAATTACGGGCGAAATGCGCTTTTTTACGCGGCAATGGGTATGGGGCGGCTCCCCGTCTATAAGTGCTTGGTTCGGCACCATATTGATTTACAGCACCGCCTGCCGGACGGAACGGGCATTACGGATTATATGCGGGATTTGTGCCCGTTTGTAAGCGCACAAGCCGAAGCATATCTAATAAGTTACGGGGCACCGCGCCCTACTATCCCGCGTGCCCAATTATGCCCTAACCTATAATCCAAGCCGCTATACTTTTGCGCGCTTTACTGCGCTATCACCCCACTACCCCTTGTGCTTGCATAAAAAAACGGCTTTTTGTATCTTATGGGTATATACTTGCTTTTCTTTCTCGTTAAATTTTTCTATTGGAGCATACTATGGCAAATTACCGTTGGGGTATTGATTTGGGCACATCTTCTATTGGGGTGGCCGTTTACGAGACGGACAATAACGGAAAGATTATTTCCTTAAAACATTTGGACAGTTATATCTTTGGCGAACCTGTGGCACCCAAAGAAATGGTAACTTTAAACACCGCCCGCCGTTCGGCGCGTTTGATTCGCCGTCAGGTGGAGCGCAAGGCTGCCCGCCTTAAAAAAATGTCCTATATTGCTAAATCCTTGGGGGTTACGCCGGAAGTTTTGCGCGCCACGCCAGAGGACGTTGTAGCCTTGCGTGCCAAAGCGGTGCGGGAGGAAATTTCTATCCCGCAACTTATCAAGGTGCTGAGCCATATAGTCAAAAACCGCGGCTACAAAGGTACCTTGTCCGCAGACGACAAAGGCACCGTAGGTAAAAAATTATCCCAAACGGCGCAAGCCCTTACCGGGGGTAAAACCTTGGGCGAACTCTTGTATGAGCGCAAAACGCAGGCTAACGGCCAGCCGTGGCGGAAGGTGGAAGAAGACGGCACCTTTATTTACCGCCAATTAGTAGAGGATGAATTTGCCCGAATTTGGGACACACAAGCCAAATTTCACCTGGAGTTAAACGGATCCTACGCTGTGTGGGGGGATAAAATGTTCCCCGATTTCCCGGGCAAAACGGAAATTTCGCTTAAAGAGGCATTCCACTCGGCAATGTTTTACCAACGTCCGATAAAATGGGAGTTGGAAACGGTCGGAAACTGCGAAATTTATCCCACGGAAAAGCGTGCCGCGGCGGCTCAAATTGCCTATCAGCATTACCGTATGGCAAAGACTCTGGCTGATTTGCGCGTACGCAATAAAAACACGCGCGAAAGTGTCCCGCTTACCTTGGCGCAAAAGTCGCAACTTTTTGAGTTTTTGGACGCGCATACAGCGGAATATTCGCCGGAAACCAAGGCCGTTCCGTTTGCCACGCTATATAAGGTGTTGGGCCTGCCGGAAGGGTGCACCTTTACTTTGGACCGCACCTACCACACCAGAGGTGGGCTGAAAGGCAACACCACCTTGTACGCGTTTGAAAAGGCAGGCGTTTTAAACGACTGGTCCAATTTAACAGACACGGCGCAAGAATTGGTATTGGAGTTTTTTGCCAATGTTTCCAACTTGTCGGACATTGAGGATAATTCAGACGCGTATATAAAAGAGCGTGTGCCGGAATTAACCAAAAACTTAAAACCCACCCCGCAGGCTTGCGAAGCGTGCTGCCAGTTTATTTTGCTGTTAAAGGCGCGCGGTGTACTGGGTGAACTAGTATTGGAGCAAGGGCGCAGTTCGTACAGCATTAAAGCGCTTAAAATGCTGACGGAGCGCATTATGCAGGGCGAACAGGAAGCGGATATTTTGGCGGAAATAGAAGCGCAAAAAACGCATCCGCAAGGCAAATTCCGCTCTACCGAGGCTATTTTGAAAGAGCAAGCCATTAATGACCCGGTGGTTATAAAGGCTTTAAACGAATTTCATCGTGTGGTCCAATATTTGCTTTATCGGAATTGGAAACCCAAAGAAATTATTATAGAACTTTCCCGTGATATGAAAAAATCTTTAAGCCGTCGGCAGTTTTTAGAGGCTCAAAACAAAGCGCAGGCGGATGAACGAAACGCGGCAAAGAAAGAACTAGTAAAAGAATTTGGTGTATTACCTACTCCTAATAATATAGAACGCTACTTGCTTTGGAAAGAGCAGGCTGGAATGTCTCCTTATAGTGATAATGGAAGTACGAAAATATCGGACGCAGAGGCTTTTGATAGTAGAGAAACCCAAGTTGACCATATTATTCCACAACAAGGGGAAATTGGTGGTCCAAATACTTTTGGAAATAAAGTTTTGGTTTTTACAGAGGAAAACCATAAAAAAAGCAACCAATTACCGTATCAATATGATAATGGAAAGTTTAAAGAAGAAATAGATGCTTATAAAGCGTGGTTAGTGGACAATAATTTGTTAGGTAAAAAACGTAGCAATCGGAAAAAAGTAGAACCTTTTTACCCTGCAAGCAATTTAATTAAATTCGTGGAGCGATTGCGCATATTGAAAGAAAAAGAGTGGAAATGGTCTCAACGGGATAACGAATTTTGGCTTACGCCGAAAGGCCGAAATATAGAAGATAAAATAAATAATCTGCTTAAAACGCCCGAAGAGTTAAAACAAGATTTTGTGGATCGCCAAAACCAAGAAACGGCGTGGATAGGCAAAGTTGTATTAGGGTGGTGCAAAGATATTTGTTTTGCACAGCCCACTTTTGGTACTTTAACAGCGTATTTGCGTCGGCAATTACAATTTGACCGTATTATTCCTCAAATTCGTTTTTCAGAAGGAAAGCCCTTGTATGATACAGATAAAAAAATGCTTGATAGCAACAAATTAAAGGAAATTTTAGAAAATGTCCCGTATGATAAATTGAGTGCTATCAAACCTGAATTTGAAAAATATTGTGCTGATTTTTTTAAGCCGTGCGATACAACAAAAGATTATGCCAAGGCGTTGGCGCGGTTTCAGACAGAAATTTATGGAAGTTTAGATAAACGGTGCGACCACCGCCACCACGCGGTGGATGCGGCCGTAATCGGTTTGTGCTCTGTTTCAATAGTTCAGAAAGCGCAAAATTTCTATAAGAAGCATAACACATTGTACATAAAAGCCTATGATGAAAGAGGTAACCGGGATAAGAAACACGATGTTGAGGGGTTTTTGTTGGAAAATGATACAATTCCAAACCTAGCCCGTATAAGAAAAGAGGTGCAAGCGCGCCTCACCAATTATGTGGTATGGCACAAGCCGGACCATTTTCCTAGCGGCGCACTGTTTGACCAAACGGCGTATAATATACTTCCCAAAGACGGCGAAAAACGCTTTGTAAAGCGCGCCCCGCTCGTTAGTTTCTTAAAGGCAAACGAAAAGAAAACCTTGGAAAACTTGGAGAAGTTGCTGTTTGGCGACGCGGTAAAAAACGAAATTATTACCCAGTTTAAAGAACGCCTGGCGCAAGGGATGACGCCAGAGGAAGCCTTGTGCGGAAAGAAAGACGACCCGACCGACGGGATTTATTACCGGGGCAATAAAGTAAAGCAAGTAAAATATATGTATTTAATTGGCCGCGGTATCCGCGTGTTTGACGAAAACGCGGATAAAGAGATTTCTAGCACAGATAAAGTTGGTGTTCAGCACAAAAAAGCCTATCAAAACGGCGGGTATGCCTGTATGGATTTTGACGCCAAAACAGGCAACAGGTTGGCACTTATCCCTTTGTGGCAATATCAAAGCAATAAACAAGTACCTCCCGGCGTGGTGCGCGTGTTTATTGGGGATATGTTGTTTGATAGAGAGAATAAAAAAATTTATAAAATCAAACAACTTAGCGCTGGTAAAGGTTTTGGATTTTTAGAAGCGAGCGAAGCAAAGGGTGCCCTTGCCTTTACTTCTAATCTTAAAAATTACAGTGTGGTATCCACTCGTCAGGATATCGCCAAATTAAAAGATAATGAGCATACAACATCTGATTAGTATTGATAGGGAAGCCAAACTGTCTATTGATACGGGCCGGCTCAAAATAACCTTCCAAAACGCAGGCGAAACGCATTTTATCGCCGCGTGCGATATCGCAGTGCTGATTTTGGCTAACCCGTGTATCAGCCTGTCTTTGTCCGTTTATCAGGAACTGGCAAAAAATGGGGCGGTAATCATTACGGCGGGGGAAAAATATATGCCTTGTGCTATGAGTATGCCCGTCGGTGTGAATATAGACGGTTCCCGCCGACCGTTTTTGCAAGCCCAACAGTTGCATAGCGAGGCCGCCGGACAATGCTGGGCGCAGTTGCTCTCGTCCAAGGTGTCGGGCCAAGCCTTGGTGGCAAGTGCGTTTGCTTCGGAACTTGCGGAGCGGCTTAAATTAATTGCCAAACACATTGAGCCGGGGGATAAAGAGTGCCGCGAGGCACAGGCCGCGCAACTGTATTGGCCGGAATTTTTTAAATCGCTTGATAATCCCATTGATTTTAGGGATAAGCAAGGGGCCACGGACCCGGTAAACATTGCGCTAAATTATGGTTATGCCGTTCTGCGGGCGATTGTGGCGCGGGGACTCGCCGGGGCGGGGCTGTGTCTGAATTTTGGTGTGGGGCATTGCCGGAAGGATAATCCTTTTAACTTGGCCGACGATTTTATAGAGCCTTTTCGTTTTTTGGCTGACCGGGCCGTATATCAGATTTTTAGGGATAATCAGCCCGCCTGTTTTGATAAAGAGGTTAAAAAGCAACTGCTTTCCGCGTTGCTTGCAAGCACAATTACTATTACAGGGAAGATGTACCGCTTATTCCAAGGTGTAGATTTTGCCGTCAATAGTTATTGTTTAAGTTTGCAAGATACGCGCCGCAAATTGTTGTTGCCCAATTTGCCCGCGCGTCCCGGAAAGGCTCCTGATGCCCTCCTGTGGCAAGCCACGCAGTTCCCTTATGAAACCCAATAGTTGGCGCATTATGTGGGTGGTGGCGGTGTTTGACTTACCGACGCAAACCAAAATCCAGCGCAAGCGGTACGCGGGGTTTCGCAAGTTGCTGTTGCATAACGGGTTTAGTATGATGCAGTATTCCGTATATGTGCGCAATATGCCCACAATGCACCAGGCGCAGGCGTTAATCAAGCAGTTGGGGCCGCAAACGCCGCCGCAAGGCCAATGTGCTTTTTTGATGGTTACAGACAAACAATTTGGTCTGACGAGAAACTTCTATGGGCCGTCTTTACGGCAAGAAAAAATCCCCAAAAAGCACGAGCAACTCATACTTTTTGAGGATTTTTAATTATTTACAATCAAATCAAAACTAATTTAAGTGGGAATAAATCCCTTTGTGGGCTTTAATGCCCTTGTTACCTAAGTTGAGGCACAAATAAGAATAAGGTTTCTGAAATTATTTTACCAAAAAGGTTTATTTTTTAACAACTTTTTATAGTTTATCAAATCTTACCTTATTCTTCGGTGCCTAATAGGAACTGCTTGACGTCAACTCGTTTAAGGATATGCCAAATCTTACCTTATTCTTCGGTGCCTAATAGGAACAAGGCAATTTTTACCCAACTTACAAGTAAGATTTCTCTTTTTTTCAAAGAACTACTTATATTTTAATAAGCGCGCGGCGCAAAGTCAAGGAGTAGTATTTTAATTTCGCCGCGCACCTTATCCGCTCCGCCGCTAGGTGTCTGGGGAAAAATAAGCCTCTGTTCCCTGTACTGTGCAAATAATTGTACAATAAAATAAGTTATGAACTTGCCGCAAGAATTTATCCAATATACCGCTAATTTATTTGGCTCCCGGCGTTGGGAGCGGTTTGAGCAGTCTTTTGTGCAGGAGGCGGCGGTAAGTGTGCGCTTCAACCCGTGGAAAGCCAAGGGCGAAGCCATTTTTCCACAGGCCGAGCCGGTGCCGTGGTGCGAGGGAGCCTTTTGGTTGAAAGAGCGCCCGCTCTTTACGCGCGACCCGCGCTTTCACGCCGGGGTGTATTATGTGCAGGAGGCCGGTTCCCTATTTTTGGACCACGTCTTGCGGCATTGGATTACGGGGCCTGTCAGCGCGCTTGATTTGTGCGCCGCTCCGGGGGGAAAATCTACCCTTATGCGGGCCGCTTTACCTGCCGGTTCGGTGCTTGTCAGTAACGAAATTGACCGCCGCCGTGCCAATATTCTCTTGGAAAATATCCTCAAACAAGGCCATCCGGGTGTGTTGGTTACGCATAATGCGCCAAAAGATTTTGCCAAAACAAATCTGTTGTTTGATGTTATTTTGACGGACGTTCCTTGTTCGGGAGAGGGCCTGTTCCGTCGGGACCCGGCTGCTATCAGCGAGTGGAGCCCTAAAAATGTATATTTTTGTGCAGAGCGGCAACGGCAAATTTTGCGTGATATTTGGCCTTGCCTCAAAGACGGCGGCCTGTTGATTTACAGCACCTGTACCTTTAATACGCACGAAAATGAAGAAAATGTCCGTTGGATTGCCGAGGAACTGGGCGCGGACCTTTTGGCAGTTCCCGTCCGCCCGGAGTGGCAAATTACGGAAAGTTTGCTTGCGGGGTGGAAACAACCTGTGTATCGTTTCATCCCGGGTACAACGCGCAGTGAGGGCCTTTTTATGGCGGTGCTTCGTAAAAAAGGGGGAAACAGAGCCTTTGCCACATTACCCGCCTCTTTGCGCACACAAGTTAAAAAATATCCGCTTTTGCATTTGCTTTATGACGGTCAGCCCGCATTTGAAGCCAAGGGGCGGGAGCAAATTCCGTCTATTGCACAGGCCCTTTCTCTTACTACGGAGGAAACCTCCTTTCCTCGTGCCGAGTTGTCTTTGGACGCGGCCTTGCGCTATCTCCACCGGGAAGCCTTAGTTTTGCCTGCGGGCACACCGCGCGGCTTTGTGTTGGTAACGTATCAAGGATATCCGCTCGGTTTTGTAAAGAACTTAGGCGACCGCGCCAACAACCTCTATCCCAAACCTTGGGCCATCCGCAGTTTGTAAAATTAAATAACGCGCGTATAGACTTTGTATTGTACGTCGTCTAATGCATATTCATAGCGGTTTGCAATAATCAATGAGAAATGCTGTTTAAATTGGGGACGACACCTCCGCACAGGAACTTAGGGCTGAACAAAATATTTTTAGGTCTGTTTCCTTACGGGTTTTGCGGGTATAACCTAGCGGAAGAGTAGATTTGATAACCACGGTGGTGGCGGGTGTATATTTTTTGACCAGTTGGATTACATTTTCCAGCGCGGAAGTATTAAAATAGTTCTGTTTGGGGCGTGGCTTTTAACAGTTCTAACAAGTTCCGCCGGGGGTGTTGGTAAAATTCACAATAGCGTTATGAATGCGGGCGGGATAAATTTAGAAAAATGTTTGGCATCTTGTAGTGGCAATAATTATAAGTTTGGGCGGGTCTGTTGTAGATATGACAGTAATGCAAAATTTATTTTCCACGCTGGACTTTGTGCCCGAAATATGTTACCATAAAGCGATATATTTACAGGAGCATAAAGTACAGCCACATAGAGTGGCAAAATTACAATTTATTCTGTTTTTGGAATCCTATTGAAGAATAGGAGGGCTTTGGGAAACCAAAGTTCTAAGGAAGTCCAAAAACGGCTGGTTTAGGCAGAAGATGAGGGGAAGTCATGAGCCCTTTGTCTTCTGCCGAGTGTTGCACACATATTTTGCGTGCAACCACGGCTGTTTAATGACAAGGCACTTCCTTAGACTTGACATTACGCAGCCGTTTTAATTTCCCAACCTTCCTCGCTTCTCTTACTTTGTTCCGACTTCATTTTTCCATAGGTTTCGTTCGCTTTCATACGCTACAGCACGGCGTGTGAACGGGAAAGGGACTTATGAATACCTCCGCCAAGAGTTTCCACAAGTCCTTTTCCCACGGTTTAAGGGAAAAGGGCTTTTTTATGGAGCAAAATCACTCATCACGGCCTCTTATTAGCGTATTAATTCCCGTTTATAATGCAGGTAAATACCTAGCGGAGACCCTGACTTCTATAAAAAATAAGACCTATTCCAATTTGGAAATTATATGCATTGATGATGGGTCAACAGATAAAAGTCTTGCTATTTTGCAAGAATTTGCACAAAAAGATCCCCGCTTTAAAATAATTTCCAGAGTTAATAAAGGTGTTGCTAATACCCGCAACCAATTATTGCAAGAAGCCAAAGGCGAATATATTGCCTTTGTAGATAGCGATGATATTATTGAGCCTATCTATATAGAACATTTGCTGAACTGTGCCTTAAATAAGCAGGCGGATGTGGTGCGGTGTCTGTATTGGTTTAATGAAAAGGGAATTAATATTCCCTGTGAAAAACGATGTAAAGAATTTCTTAAATCAGAGCCAATATCCCTTTCTGAAAGAATACAGGCCGCATTGGACGATTCTCAAGTATGGCTTAAACTGATTAAAACAGAATTAATTAGAAACGCAAAGTTAAACTTTTTGCCCAATACTATCGCGGAAGACCAGGGCTTTGAATTTTTGCTTTATTTAAATGCTAAAAACATCGTGTTTTTAAATGAACATTTGTATCATTATCGGGTGTTAGAAGGCTCTGTTTCTAGCGATAAAGGGAAATTAGCGTATGGAACGTTACAGCAAATGGTTTATTTATGTGGAGAACTAGCCCGCCGTGGGTTTAAAGGGCCGGAGGTCTATAACCCCATTATAAGATTAACTGTTCAAGCCGTACGGCGGTTGCGGAAATATCCTAATGTGGATTTTACATTAGCGCGCAGAGCGCTGCAAGAAGTTGCCTTACATTTACCAAATTGCAGTTTATACCCACGTTTGAAATATCAGTTTTTATGTAAGTTAGCTGGTTGTGTAGAAGATAAAAATCTACCGAAGTTAGCATGGTGGATTAGATAACGTATAGGAGAAAATATGAAAGTACTTTTGCTGGCAGGTGGACTTGGTACCAGATTGGGGGAAGAAACCTCTATCCGCCCCAAACCGATGGTGGAAATCGGCGGCTACCCGATTATTTGGCACATTATGAAACTTTACACCCACTACGGGCTGACGGACTTTGTTATTCTGTGCGGGTACAAGAGCGAAGTAATCAAAGAATACTTTGTCAATTACTACACCAACAACTCTGATGTTACGATAGATTTCCAAACCAATCAAATTGATGTCCATATGAACCGCTGCGAACCATGGAAAGTTACCCTTTTATATACAGGGCGTAACGCAATGACCGGCTCGCGCATTAAGCAGGCTTGCAAGTTTGTAGGAGACGAGCCCTTTATGCTGACGTATGGGGACGGAGTGTCCGACGTTGATATTAATAAGTTGTTAGACTGCCACAAAAAATCGGGCAAACTGGTAACTTTAACGGCGGTCCAGCCCACAGGCCGTTTCGGCGCGCTTAATATTGAGCCAAGCGGCACCATTTCACGCTTCCAGGAAAAGCCGGTAGGGGACGGCGCGTGGGTAAACGGCGGCTTTTTCGTTTGCGAACCCAAAGCCTTTGACTATATTCCGGATGGGGATAATATTGCATGGGAACGCGAACCGCTCACCCAACTGGCCAAGGAAGGGCAATTAAACGCTTATAAGCACTATGGTTTTTGGCACCCGATGGACACGTTGCGCGACAAAATTGAACTCAACGAACAATGGAGCGCCGGAAAAGCTCTATGGAAAGTGTGGGAGAAATAAAATGAAAAAAATTCTGATTACGGGAGCCAGTGGTTTTATTGGGAGACAGGTGACTAAGGAAATGATTAAGCGCGGGTATGTCGTTTATGCTCCCTCTATCATGCAAACGCTTTCCCCACAAAAAAACTTAATACAAAGTGAGCTCGACCTTTTTGATACTGATGCATTAAGTGCTTATTTGCGGGAACATAAATTTGAAAATCTGATTCATTTGGCGTGGTATGTAGGCCCTAAAGGTCATATGAGTGCAAGTAATATCGATTGGTTAAGTTTGTCGCTAAAACTACTGAAACTCTTTGCCGAAAATGGCGGGAAGAAATTTCTAGGAGCGGGAAGTGTCTCGGAATATGATTTTTCTTATGGGTTTTTACAAGAAAACCGTACACCATTGGCTAATGCTTCCTTATATGGACAGGTAAAGGCTGCCTTATATAATACAGGGAAGATCTTTTGCAAGCAAAACGAAATAGCTTTCAAATGGGCTAGAATTTTTAATCTGTATGGTCCCCATGAACGTTTAACTAGGCTTATGCCATCGGTTATTTGTTCCATGTTGAAAAGTGAAGTTGTAAAAGTAAGTCCATGCAGTAAGTTTTTGGATTATTTGCATGTGGAAGATACGGCTAGCGCAATTGCCCAGTTTTTTGCATCGGACGTAACGGATGCGGTAAACATCTGTTCGGGTAAGCCGATACAGTTACGATATATGGTGGAAGAAATGGCACGTTTGACGAATTTTAAGGGCAAAATTCTATGGGGTGCGCTTGAAGAAAATTTTGCGGATCCTATTATTGTGGGAAGCAATACACGTTTGACGCAAGAAGTGGGGTGGACCCCCGCATATTCGCTGCAAGGCGGATTAATACAAACAATTAACTGGTGGAAGGAGCATTTATATGAATAATTTTAATGATGCATACAAGGGAAAAACAATTTTAGTAACAGGACATACAGGTTTTAAAGGGTCTTGGCTGTCTATTTGGCTTTCCAGTTTAGGTGCAAATGTTGTGGGGTATGCATTGGACCCCTACTCAGAAAGAAGCAACTACTGTGTTTCCCATTTAAAAGAACGATTGTTTGCAGATGAACGGGGCGATGTGCGCGATGCAGCACGGTTGGAAGAAGTGATATCAAAATATAAACCAACCATGATTTTCCACTTGGCGGCCCAAGCGTTGGTGCGCACCTCTTATGAACACCCTAAAATGACGTATGAAACCAACTTAATGGGTTCGCTTAACATCTTGGAAGCGGTACGAAAATTTGATTTTATCAAACAAGTTGTAATGATTACCTCTGATAAGTGCTATGAAAACAAAGAACAAATCTGGGGATATCGTGAAACGGATCGCATGGGTGGGTATGACCCTTATTCTTCATCAAAAGGCTGTGCCGAATTAATGATAGCATCTTTCCGCAATTCTTATTTTAATCCTAAGGATTATGCCAAACATGGAAAGGCAGTTGCCAGCGTGCGCGCGGGCAATGTGATTGGGGGGGGAGATTGGAGTGCTAATCGCTTGATTCCGGATTGTATCCGTGCCATAGAAGCCGGTAAGGACATTGTGATTCGTTCCCCTTATGCTACGCGGCCTTGGGAGCATGTTTTGGAACCGCTCTCCGGCTATTTGAAAGTAGGTGAAAAACTTTTGATGGATCCCATTACTTATAGCACAAGTTTTAATTTTGGCCCCAAGTTGGAAAATAATCGTACGGTATGGGAAGTGGTGCAGAAATTAATTAGTTATTATGGCAAAGGAAAAGCGATTGACCAATCTGATCCAAATGCCGTGCATGAAAACACTTTGTTAAGTCTAGATGTTACTAAAGCTTATCATATGCTAGATCATTGGCATGCACATTTGTCATTTGATGAAGCAATTGAATTTACTGCGGATTGGTACAAAGAATCTCTGCATAGCAATGATATGTGGAATTATTGTGTGCATCAGATTGAAGCGCACGGAGCAAAAAAATAGTGTATGCAAACCATTATCTTAGGGAGTGGTGTTGCAGGTATTTCAGCGGGGTATCACTTAAATAAAAAAGGAATCAAAAGCATTATTTTTGAAAAAGATACCGACTGGGGCGGCTTATGCGCTTCTTTTACCATTGACGGTTTTCGTTTTGACCGTTTTGTGCATTTTAGTTTTGCCCCCGATAAATCTGATAAGGAATTATTTGCCGGGGAAAGAGGAATGTGGGAACACACCCCTTTTCCTGGCAACTATTATCATGGCATATGGTTGCGACATCCTGCTCAAAATAATTTGGCGCCTCTTTCTATTGAAGAAAAAGTAAAAATTATTACCGATTTTGTACAGCGTCCACGAAAAGAACCAGAAGACATCCATAGTTATGATGAATGGTTGCGTGTGCAATATGGCAATTATTTTGCGGAGCATTTTCCGTTTGTATATACGCGCAAATATTGGGGGGTGGATGCACATGAATTGGAAACCAAGTGGGTGGGGGTACGAATGTATACTCCAGATTTAAAGCAGGTGTTGGCTGGTTCCTATGAAACGCAAAAAGAGTGTTTTTACTTTGCAAAAAAAATGCTTTATCCAAAACAAGGTGGCTTTAGAAGTATTTTGAATACATGTCGGAATGGGTTGGATATTCGCTTTAATAAGAAAGTGGTAAAAATTAATCCTAGACAAAAAAAAGTTTTTTTTGAAGACGGAACAAATCAAACTTATGATCGCTTGATTTCTACACTTCCTTTGCCGGAAATCGTAAAAATGCTGCCGCGTGTTCCGCAAGAAGTAATGAAGGCGACGGCTGGTTTGCATTGGACATGTGGTTATCAAATTTCACTGGGTTTTAATCGGCCCGATATTGCCCGATATTTGTGGTTCTATATTTACGATACGGATATTTTGCCGGCTCGGGTGTATTCTCCTAATTTAAAATCGCCAGATAATGTCCCTCTGGGTTGTTCTTCCTTACAGGCGGAAGTATTTTTTGATTGTAAAAAGGCGATATTGCCTGCGCAACAAGTTTTGCAAAATACAATTGAAAAATTAATACAAATGGGCGTATTTAAGCAAGAAGATTTGATTGTGAGTGATATCCGTTTTGAACCGTATGCCAATATTACATTTGTGCCGAGTATTTATAAAAATAGACAAATAATTATTGATTATTTGCGTTCCTTAGGAATTGAAAGTATTGGGCGCTTTGGCAAATGGGAATATGCTTGGACCCACCAAGCTTTTAGCCATGGAAAGGAGGTATAAAATGAAAAAAATATTTTTGACGGGCGGAACAGGGTTGATAGGCACGCAAACTATTCCTTTTTTGAAACAAGCAGGATTTGAAGTCTATGTATTAACAATCGGGGATGAAGTAAACCAGGATGGTGTGACATTTATTCAAGGTAACTTGTTTGATAAACAGGCAATGGATAACATTTTAGAAGAAGTCAAACCAGAGTTCTTGTTGCATTATGCGTGGCTTTCTACTGGTCTGTTTAATGATAATATGAATTTTGATTTTTTAACATCTTCTGTGGATTTGTTAAAAGCGTTTGCCAAATGTGGTGGCAAGCGTGCCGTGATGGCCGGTACCTATGCTGAGTACGGTTACCATAATGAAAATTTAAAAGAAGATATGCCAGCAGAACCCATTAATATCTATAGCCAATGCAAAGATTTTGTGCGTCAAATTGCACAATCGTATTGTAAAAACAATGGAATTTCGTTTGGTTGGGGACGCATTTTTTCTGCCTTTGGCAAGGAAACGGACCCTCGGCGTTTGACATCACATGTGGTGAACTGTTTGAATGCTAATCAGCAAGTTATCATCCGCAGTGGAAGCCTAATTCGGGATTACATTTACACCAAAGATATTGCTGCTGCGTTTGTGGCATTTCTAAATAGTCCGGTAGAAGGAATTGTAAATATCTGTACAGGAAAAGGAACATCCATACATGATTATGTGATGAAACTTGCCTCAATTATTGGTAAAGAAGATTTTGTCATTTTTAAGGAGCAATCTAGCCCTCAACAAGTGCGTGTGGTAGGAGATTCCACACGCTTAAATAAAGAAGTCGGATTTTATCCTAAATATTGCATAGAAAAAGCATTGAAAGAAATTGTGTTATAAATAGATTTTGAAGATTCTTTTTATACCTCATTTTATTTATTGGAGTTTATTTATGACCTCAAAAGAAAATTACCACAAGGTATCTATTTTACTGTCCATTTATAAAGTGGAAGATTATTTGGAAGAGTGTTTAGACAGTTTACTAAACCAGAGTTACCACAATTTGGAAATTGTATGCGTGGATAATGGTTCGCCGGATAATTGTGGAAAAATTTTGCAGAAATATGCGAAAAAAGATTCCCGTATTAAAATTGTCACACTCAAAGAAAATCGTATGCTTTGCGGCGGGCGCAATGCCGGATTGGACCATGCTACTGGGGATTTTGTTTGTTTTGTAGACCCCGATGATTGGGTGGAGAAAGACCATATTAAGGCAATGGTGGATGCAATTTTAACAAAAAAAGATTCCTTGGGGAACCCTTATAATTTAGTGTTAAATCGAAATGCTGTAAGTTTTATGATACTGGCGGATGGTTCTTTGAAAAAAATGTATGATTTTGGTGAAACGAG
The DNA here is from genome assembly GCF_056976295.1 of Candidatus Avelusimicrobium sp. NCBI lineage: Bacteria > Pseudomonadati > Elusimicrobiota > Elusimicrobia > Elusimicrobiales > Elusimicrobiaceae > Candidatus Avelusimicrobium > Candidatus Avelusimicrobium sp. The sequence continues at coordinate 1,210 of NZ_DBMCTG010000020.1, read as the reverse complement.
TGGGGAAAAAACACTAAATGATGTAAATTTAAACGTTCGGGAAGATACGGAAGTCCCAATGTGGGGGCGTTTGTATCGCAAGTCTTTTTTGGATGCGCATCCGGATATTCGTTTTTTAGAAGGAATGAATATAGACAACATTCCGTATACTTTCAAGCTTTTAGCCCATATGAAGCGGTTCTATGTGATAAAAGGGGAAGAAAATGCTACCTATTGGCGCAGGCTTATTACTCCGGAAGGAGCTATTACTCCGGTGGTGTTGTGGAAAAATATGGAAATTCCAATATGTTTTGATAACCTATTTGACTACTTAAAAAAACACCATCTTGCAAAAAACTTGCGCATACCTTATCACTGGTTTTTTACTATTTGTTTTCCCAGACACAAGGACCAGCCTCGATATTACTTGCGTTTTAAAGAATTAATGAAAAAAATGGAAGATACAGTAAAATCTTCCGATGTTTATAAGCAAGAAGACAGAAATTTATGTGACTTGCTTTTATATGCACCAGATTTTTTTAATTTTATGGAACGGTATTTCACCCCTGTTCCAGTTAGAATAAGCCGGAGTCGTATCAAGTTGTTTGGATTTATTCCGTTCTGGTATATTCGTCATAAAGAAAGAAAGGTATATTACGACCTTTTTAAAATTCCATTGTTTAAGCGTGTAAGAACTGATGACAAGGAAATTTTGTATCTATTTCATTTCCTGCCGATATGGACTAGACAGACTGACCGTCAATAAAGTTTATGCCTAAAATCAAGATTTTAATTTCCCATCATGAAAAAAGAAGTATCATCAGAACTTCTATTTTAACCCCTATTCAAACTGGGTGTGCTTTGGCACAGGAACGTTTTGAAGAAATGTTGCAGGATGACGACGGAGAAAACATATCAGATAAAAATCCCAAGTACTGTGAATTCACTGCCATTTATTGGGCGTGGAAAAATTATGATAAATTGGGAAATCCAGACTATATTGGGTTTATGCATAATAGGAGGCATTTACTGTTTAATCAGTCCTTGCCTGTGCCAGACAAACAAATGACTTGGTTGGAACCTCATGGGGCCGTTTATTTATTTCCACCTATTTGTCCAAAATATATGTCCTATATAGAGGATAAAGCTATATGGCCGTATTTCCCTAAATATGATGTATTGACAATTAAACCGCAGGAATTTGTTCCTACTAAATATGATACCGTTTATC
>NZ_DBMCTG010000019.1:0-19755 GCF_056976295.1 Candidatus Avelusimicrobium sp. | reverse complement strand
ATCATTTAGAAAATATTATGCGATTGTATTTTTTCTTACTTCTTCTAACAACATGTTTGCCATTACGTTTGGTACTGGGAATAATAAACTTAATAAATCTAAATTTGTTTATAATTTTGGGCTAAAGACCGCTCTAAATATGTTAAATTTAGAAGGCAACATTTATCATCACTCTTCAAAGTCGATATCAGAAATCAAAACTCGAAAAGATATAGTAAGTTCGTCGGCGTTACAAATTTCTCAGCTGGATTTTAATCAACTAACCGATGTACTAAATGCAATTAACGGGGATTTATCACAAGAGTATCAGAGGATTTTTGGCTGTAAGAAAATTCAGGGAGGACAAGCACTAAATATATCTCTCGATTCAGTCCTTTTAATGGAACAATTAAACACCATAGAAAACGCGTTTAGATCGCTTAATTATCAAAGTAAATTTAAATTTATTGATAATATTTCTCCGTTGCTACGTAACGAAACAGAATTAAAAGAGAATTTAAATTCACGGATGGTGGCAGCTATTCTAAACAATGACTTTAGCCTGTTTGCTCCTTTGGATACCATCCAATACTATGCAATTGATTCCATCAAAAATGGAGAGGAAGATATCTCTGATTTCAGTATTCAAAATTTCAAAAGAATAGTAAGCAGTTACCTATCGCCGGGATCTAATCTTGTTCATAACAATAAAGCTTTTATTCATTTTCTTAAAAATAAAGATATCACAATTAAACTGCAAGGATTTGATGGAAACATATTTTCAATATACAGGAAACTTTATGATTTTATATCGGTGGATGTAACAACAGAGGAAGGCAAATTCTTATTGGAGCAGGGAAAATGGTTTCGATTCGCTCCAAATCTTACCGAAACGCTGGACGATTTTTTTAACAACCGTCTTATTTCGGCGCCACCAGAGTTTCCTGAGTTGCCTCTAGTAAATAATAAATTACAAAGAGAGGAAGATTATTTGCGTGAATTATCTGGACAGCATTCTTCTTATATTTTGGGAGATCAGAAGTTAGTGGACCAAACAGAAGTATTTGATTTATTTAATAATAATACTCTTTATCATATTAAAAAGGGGACTATAGGATCTGCACCACTTAGCCATCTTTTTTCCCAAGGACTTGTTTCTATTGAACGTTTAAAGGGAGAGAAGAACTTTTTTTCTGCCACTTGCACAAGATTTCCCAATATGTCAATTGATCCAAATAATTTATATCTTAGATTTGGAATTATCAGGAATAATCAAAATATCCCGATTTTTAGCAAGATTACATTTAAGTCAAATGCTGAAGCGATAGAAAAGCGTATAGCAAACCAAGTTAAATTGTTTTTTATTCCACACGAAGAAGAAAATTAAGTTTTTAATGTTTTTTTCAAGACTATTTTTCCCTTGACTTCTCTCCCTATAAGGAGCGTGAATGTGTATGTAAAAAACACTTCTTACAGGAGAGAATTATGGGCGTTATTAAAATCAAAAAAGGGCCGTATTATTACGCAGATTATTACGATTTCAATGGGGTCAGAAGGCGCATTTCACTTCAAACCGAAAACAAACAGGTAGCCTTGCTAAAATATCAGGAGTTTATCCGCCGCAGAAATGCCGTCAAAGAGCGTTTCCCCATCAATATCACTTGGCAAGCGTTCAAAGATAAACTACTCTACCATATGTCCGTGGAAAGATCGCGCAATACCGTTACTCATACCAAATTGGCTATCCGGTACTTGGAAGAGATAAAAAAGCCACGTTATTTGCAGGATGTTACTCCCGAACTAGTCCAAAAGTTTAAAGAGCACTTACTCACAAAAGAGATTGGTAAAAATCACATTAACCGTCTAGTACAATGCATAAAAACAGCTATGCGTATAGGAGAAAAGTGGAAATATGTGCCTAAACAGGACTGGTCGCTCGTATCCGAATTAAAAGTGCCACGCGGACGGGTTGTTTTCCATACGCCCGAAGAGATAGATAAACTCTTAAATGCCTGTCCGACCGATACTTGGCGGCTAGTCGTGTTATTGGGAGCCGATGCCGGACTACGCAGGGGCGAAATTATGAATCTTCGTTGGCAAGATGTGGATTTTGCTAACAACCAACTGTATATCGCCCCAAATAAGACGGAATATTATCGTTTCGTTCCAATGACCGAGAGTTTGAGAAACGCCATAGAACGGGCCAAAATCGGAGCAGAAAGCGAGTTTGTGGTAGATTTCGGACGTACGCGCAACATAGACTCTCTGACGGCTTGTTACCACAAAATAGCCAAAGCGGCAGGCGTGGACAGCTTCCTGCATAAATTGCGCCATACCTTTGCCAGCCAACTTGTCCAAAATGGCGTGGAACTCTATACGGTATGCAAATTGCTGGGCCACCGGACTATCCAAATGACCGAGATTTACGCACATTTGGCTCCTGCTCACTTACACAAGGCGGTCATGAACCTGCCTAAGCGTGGAATGGCACTAGTGGGTGTAGAAGAAAAGACGGTCTGTGAGCCCAATAAAGCATGTAAGCAAGTCGGCCTGGATTTTGGGGATTTGATAGGAAAATAAGAAAGCCCCGCGTTTTGCGGGGCCTTTTTCTGCGTAAAAAATGGTTTAGAATGGGTTTTTATCCGTAAACGACCCATCCGGCATTTGCCATACATGCTTGCCGTTAATCACATATACATTGGGTATCCCGTTCTTGCGGTTTTCTTCTTGGGCCTTACGTACGGCTCTGCTAGCAATACGGGTTAATTTAGCTGTTAAATCAGTCATAGATCCCTCTCAAATACAGTATAAAGGTTTTCGGCTAAGATTTCAACTTGTTTTCCTTTATCTTGTTGCGCAACTAATACGACATCATCTCCACCGTTATAATACAATACCCAGTGGTCCGCTAGATCCTTGTAGGTGTTCCAAAAGTTTTGTTTACTGCGACCAAAACGCCGTATAACATCTTCCTCCGGTACAGGATGACCTCCATTCTTAACGCGGGTTTGGATGCGCACAATACACGAATCTGGGCCATCTACAAACGTGTAAAGAATTATTACTTTGTAACCTAGTTTATGGGCGGTTTCAATGGTCTTGATATGCCCAACACCGGACAACGTGCTTTCCAAAGCGAACGATTTGCCTTCCCCAAACAGTTTATCAATCCGAGCATGGAGTTCCTTACCCGCTTGGATGCGTACTGATTGCATGTTTTCGGGGCAAAGTTCCTTGGCAATATCATCTGCATTTACATAAACGATATTTTCTTCAGGCAATAGTTCCTTAGCAATCGTGCTTTTGCCACTACCATTGGCTCCGGCTAAAATAAACAAGGTCTTCATATATTTAATTATAGCAATTTACGAAATAAGACTACACTTCTAGGCCAACAGTATGGCATACTGTTCACATGAAAGGAATAAAATTAAATCGAATCAGATGTAAATTCTGTGGAGATGTCATTACATCCCACTTTCGGCATGACTTCAAACAGTGCAAATGTGAACGTGTCGCTATTGATGGAGGGTATGCTTATCTTGGGCGGTGCTTCGTAGAAGAGGACGATTATGAAGAACTGTCAATCGTAAAAGATGTCGGTAAAGAATTACCACCTTCGCCATCCCAACGCTCCACAAAATAACTGAAAATATTATACAGATTACGACGGAAAGTGTCCACGTTTGGACACTAATTTTCTGCCTACAATTCCCAGGTTGCGCATCGACCCCCCGTCGAGCCCTGCCCAAACCATATAAAAAATGCTTAAATTTTCAGTACTTTTTGTATAAGAATTATGGACAGTATTTTGGACACCTCTCCGTCGGTAGTTCGATGCCTGTTGGGCGCACTTTTAGAAAAAGAGCCTTTCTCAGACGAGAGAGGTTCTTTTTTTATGCTTTTCCGACGGTGTTTCGTGAGCAAAATGAGCAAAATTAGAACAAAAAGTATATATTGTTAGTGGACCCTTTTGGGACACTATAAAATCCCCATTTTCCCCGTGCATTTCCACGGGTTGAAACGCACACTGACGGCCGCTCTCTGCGTGAGTGCCTGTTCATATTTGGCCCAACGCTCCGCCCCAAACAGGGCGGAAGTATAAGCTATAAATTCTTGCGGTAATGGTAGCATCACAAAAAGCCTTCCTTTATAAATACCGTCCCGTTAGGCTCTGCGAACATTGTTTAATCACTTCCACAGGGCCGCACGCCACTACAGTTCCCCCCGCATTGCCGCCGGACGGCCCCATATCAATCAGATAATCCGCGTGGCGTAAAACGTCCAAATCGTGTTCAATCACTATCACCGTTGCGCCGTTTTGAATGAGCATTTGGAACACCCCCAATAGCGTGCGCACGTCTAACGGGTGCAGGCCGATGGTAGGCTCGTCAAACACAAATACGGTGGAATGTTGCGGCTTGCCCATTTCACTAGCCAATTTTAAGCGCTGGGCCTCTCCGCCGGAAAGGCTGGGGGTTGCTTCACCCAATGTTAAATATCCCAACCCTAAGTCTTGCAAGATTTGCAAGCGTTGGTGCACCAATTTCCAATCCGCGCACGCTTTCAACGCAGTGGAAACGTCCATAGCCATCAGCTCCGGCAGTGAAAAACTTTCCCCGCGTTGGTTGGTATATTTTACATCAAACGCTTCCCGTGCATAGCGCGCCCCGCGGCAAGTGGGGCAAGGCACGTCCACATCCGGCAAAAATTGCACATCCAAACTGATTTCTCCTGTTCCGTCACACTCCGCACAACGCAAACGGCCGGTATTGTAGGAAAAATCCCCCGCTTTATACCCTCGCTGTTTGGCATCCGGCAAGCGGGCAAACAGTTTGCGCAGTTCGTCATGCACATTGGCATACGTTGCCACGGTGGAACGCACATTAATCCCAATAGGGGTGGCATCAATCAGCTTTACCTGTTCAATACCTTGCGCTTGTACGGCGCGCACATGGGGAGGAAGCGGCGCATGGCGCACATGCGCCTCTAAAGCGGGCACTAAACTTTCCAACACCAGCGTGGTTTTGCCGGAGCCGGACACACCGCTTACCGCCGTAAGCCGCCCTTTGGGTATTTCTATTTCCAACGGTTTTACCGTATGAATGGGCCCCGTAGATAAACGGATTTTGCCTTGCGCAAACAACTGTTCTGCCGGCACTTTTTTCCATACATTTTCCGGCATTTTTCCGGTTAAAAACGGCCCGATTTTGGAATTTTTATTGCGGCTGATATCCGCCAATGTGCCTTGGGCAATTACATAGCCGCCGTTGGCGCCGGCTTGGGGCCCCATTTCCACAAACCAATCGGCCGCGGATAAAATTTGGGTATCGTGGTCCACCAGCACGACGGAGTTGCCGTCCGCAATTAAATCCCGCATAACCCCTTTTAAGCCCACGATATTAGACGGGTGTAAGCCGATAGAGGGCTCATCTAGCACATATAAAACACCGGTGGTGCGGTTGCGCACCGCCCGCGCCAACTGCATACGCTGGCGTTCTCCGGTGGACAAGGTGGCGGAGGCGCGGTCTAGAGTCAAATACCCTAGGCCCAAATCCATCAGGCGGCGGGAGGCGGACAAAAAGGCCTCCGTAATGTTTTGCGCCATTTCGCGCATTTCAGCAGGCATAGTAGCGGGAACGGCCGCCACCCACGCGGTTAAATCCACCAATGTTTTTTGGCAAACGTCCGCCAAGTTTAGGCCGCCTACACGCGGGGCGCGGGCCGCAGCACTCAAGCGCGAACCGCCGCAATCCGGACAAGGCTCCTGTTTCAAAAACTTTTCCACCCGTTTCATGCCTTGCTCGTCCTTTACCTTTGCCAACGCATTTTTTACCGTATAAACGGCGTTGTAAAAGGTAAAATCCAATTCGCCCGCCTGGTTTGTTTTTTTGGCTTTATAAAAAATACGCTTTTTTTCTGCCGGACCGTGATACACAATTTCTTTTTCCTGCGGGGATAAATCCTTAAACGGCACGTCCGTCCGTACGCCCATGGCGCGGCAAACGTCCGTCATTAAAGACCACATTAAACTGTTCCACGGAGCCACGGCGCCTTGGTCTATGGTTAAATTTTCATCCGGCACTAAGGTAGCCATATCTACATTCCATACCGTACCGGTACCGTCGCAAGTAGGGCAGGCGCCTTGGCTGTTAAAAGCCAGTTCTTCGGCACTGGGGGCATAAAACTCCGCGCCGCATGTTGGGCAGCGGAGCATTTTTCCGGCCGCAACCGCTAATGAAGGCGCCACATAATGCCCATTGGGGCAGCGGTGGCTGGCTAAGCGGGAAAACATCAACCGCAAACTGTTTAGCAGTTCCGTACCCGTGCCAAAAGTGCTGCGCAAGCCGGCCACGGCAGGGCGCTGGTGCAAGGCCAACGCGGCGGGCACATATAAAACTTCTTCCACTTGCGGGCGGGCGGCTTGGGTCATACGGCGGCGGGTATAGGTGGAAAGCGCCTCCAAATACCGTCGCGAGCCTTCCGCATACAACACGCCTAATGCCAAAGAAGATTTGCCGGAACCGGAAACACCGGCAATACCCACTATTTTATTTAAGGGGATATCTACATCTATATTTTTGAGATTATGCACCCGCGCACCGCGGATTTTGATTTTTTCAACCATAACAGGCTCCTATCGGACGGACCGCCGGAAAATTAAGGTTAGAGCATTTTGGGGTCCGCGGTTGCCTTTTTGGGGGCCGGCAACAGGGCAAACATCAGATAAGTTTTGAATAGTTCCAGCATAAAACAGGCCGACACAAACACATATTTATTCCTGCACGGTTAAAACGTGGAAAGTATAATACATTCTACCCACAAACGCACTAAAAGAGAAAATGTATAATCCGCATTACTGCACAGGGGCAAAAACTCTTGCCAATATTTTCCACCGCCCATATTTTTTAGGAAATCATCGTTTAATGTGAACCCTTTAACAAGATATTCCCGTAACATTTAGGTAGCCCATATACGAAAAGTGTATCTTGCACAGTCAGCACTCTATAGCCTACGGCTGGAATTACATCTAAATTGTAATAAGTAACTTCGCGCTCGATTTGTCTATTCCCCTCTTTTTGAACTATTCGGAATTTCCGAACAGTTGCCGTTTCATGCAATTCTCCCTCTTCGAAGATATGCTTAATGCGCTCACTAATATTAGCTTTACTTGACTGGAATAACTGCTTGGGTCAGCCATACAGTTTTATCGGCCAATGTAACTTCTATCTTCGGTTTGCTAAATGATAATGTCAGTATCTTGGGGCACAGTTAAATCTCAAAAAGTCCTTTTATTTATGTTACCATAATTTGGAATACAAGTGGCATAGACTAAAATATGGCAGGTTTGGGTATGATTTTCAATAAGAACTCTTTTTATATGCTAGTTTGGTGTACCTTTAAACCCCAACCTTTGAGAAGTAAAAAGGAATTAAAAATGTCCTAAAATGTACACCAAAAGGATGGTACACTATAACGGACTTCTGCTCGTCGGTAGTTTTATGCTTTTCCGACGGTGTTTCTGGAGCAAAATTAGAACAAAAAGTATATATTGTTAGTGGACCCTGTATGGTGTACAGTACACGCTAAAATTCTTTTTTTTCTCGTCGAGAAAAGTGTAAATATACACGATTTTTCTGCAAACTATATCCGCACAGCTTAAATTCCCGAAAATTTTTGTCATACTATAATTATTAGTTCTCGTCGAAGAAGTATAAAAACTACTAAAAAAATTTCCGAAAACTATGAATATACTGGGCACAGTTTGGACACTATAAAACCCCCATTTTCCCTGTGTGTAAAAGTGGATTTTCCCTATTTTATAGTGCCCATTCTACATACTTTTGGCACACTATATTTTCGCAATTAACTATAGTAAGCTATACTAACGCTGAACAGAGTTTGGACACTAAAACCCAAATATTCGATTTCGGATATGCTTTTCAAGGTGTATTTTGGCAGAATAACTATCCCCCGGCATAGCCGGGGGTTTTTCACATTGGGGCCCTGCCCCGCCTTACTAGCCACGCGTGTAACGCGTCTCAACTGCCTGTCGCTCGCGTTCACTTCCGACTCTTCCCTTCCCACGGGCTTTTATCAAATAGCAGTTGCGCCCCTAACTTATCCTCTCGTAATTGGTTCTTAATATACTCGGATATCTTCACTTTATTCTTACCTACAGTATCTACATAACACCCTCGGCACCAAAACTCCCGGTTCTTATACTTATACTGCATATTTTTCCATCTCTCATATATTAATAAACTGCTCTTCCCCTTTATATATCCCATTACACTCCCTACACTGTATTTCGGGGGTATTGATAATAGCATATGGATATGATCAGGGCATACTTCCGCCTCTACTATCTCTACCCCTTTCCATTCGCATAATTTGCGTAGTATTTTCCCTATCTCCACCCTCTTTTCACGGTAAAATACTTGCCGACGATATTTTGGCGCAAATACGATATGATACTTGCAGTTCCACGTTGGATGTGATAATTTATTTAAGTCATTGGACATAACAATGACTTCCTTTTGTTTAATTGCCTGCTAGCACAGGCAATTTATTATACAAAAGGAGTTTTTTTGTCTTGGGGAACGGTATAACCTTACTGAACCACCGGCCTAGCCGGTGGTTTTCTAGATGTAAACTACCACGGGCTTCCGCCTATGGTTTCCCCGGGCAGTACAAAAATCCCTTTTTCAAAAGGGCTTTTTATATTTGGCTTTGCTGCAATATTGTCAAAGGAGCGGCCGGAAAGCGCTCTACACAGCAGGATGGCTAAACAATACAGTTTCCCCCAACTGCCGGATTTGTTCTCGTATTACCAGCAGTTGCGTTGCTAATTCTTCAAACGAGGGACGCCCCAATGTTTTCTTATATACTTTTCCATTTAAAACATCCGCAGGCTCCGTAGAAATCTTCTCTTCCCAATTTTCCGGAAGCGCCGCAAAGGTAAACAATACAAACCCATCCCACTCTCCGAAATAAAACAGATTAAAATAAATTTTCCGTCCGCCGGAAAGTTCAATAATGCCAGGCAAATAGGGGCCCTGCGCACCATATCCTTCCTTAACAGCATAATCTTTCCATTCCAAGCCCCGATTTTCTTTATCACACCATAAGCTGAAGGTGTAACTGTATAATTCGTATTTTTTGCTCCAACTGCCTTTGCCCCCTTGCAGATAGATATTCCGGCGGGCGTCCCGAAAGCGGATTTCTTTCCTTGCCAATATAGAATCTTCTTTCAAAAACCAATACCGCCAATCCGCATAGGGCTTAATTCCCTGTTTTAAATGTTCCTCCACCATATCCGTTAATTCTTTCCTCACTCTTTCCGCAATAATTTCTTTTTCCTTTATTCGGTTAAGGATATTCTCACACAAATTTTTTAATAAATTTCGTTTCGATTTATTATCAAACACTTTATGCCATGTGTCTTTTTTGGAACGAATATCCTCATTTAAATTACCCAGAGAATAACGACTGGCAATCGGCATTAAATAATCGTCGCCAGTAGCATCGCCCACACAAAGTAACGCTTTTTGGAAATAAATAAAGTTTTCTTCTCGAAAGAAAAGGTCCGCCAGCTGATAATAACGTTTAAACTGTTCCATGTCATAGGTATTATCGGCGGTTTTCGCAAAGTCTAGCAAAAAGTCGATTTTCCCGTTAAAATAAGGGTGTAATTCCATTTTCCACAGGTCATTTTCAGTTATTTGCCCATGGTTTATTAATTCTAATTTTAAGGCTTCTTCCTCTGCCTGCGCCCCAAACGACTTCAAATTTTGCAAAATGTTAATCCAAGTTTGTTCCACAGCGTCGGCAGTTTCCTGCGCGAAGACATCCGCCGCCATCTTTTCAAGCTCCGCTTTAGAAGCAAGGACAGACTTGATATCATTATAAAGCGTATTTTGTATTAAATTGCGGCACACTCTAAACCAACGTTTTCGGGCCAGCCGATGGGAAGATTGCTGAAAATATAAAACCAACGAATAAAACAACAACCGCTCTTGGTATGTAATCTCCTTTTCCTCTTTGGAAGGAGTGGAAGGTTTTAAAAAATTTGTAAACGCTTTATATTCTTCTGAATTTTTCTCCAATTCGGGTAAACGCGCCCATGTTTTCGTCAGGCAAGCAACTTGATCGGTTCTTGTACCATAGATTCCGCCTTTTTTATACAGGGAAGCGTCCAACAATAAAGCGTTTTCCGCTTTCTCTTTGGCGTTGTCATTAACAAAAAACCACGTCATATTTTCCACAAAGCAGCATATTTTTTGATCCACTTTTTCCGGGAAAAAAGACGTTTCGTCTCGATATAATTGCCAAAAGAAATTATACCAGTCCCCGTCTAGTTTGATGGGCTCATTCTCGATTAAACATTTCGACAACCGGGATTTAAAAATTTCAAAAACGGTCAGCTGTTTTCCGCGGCTGTTCATTTTTAGATACAAGTCGTCCGCATACTCATCTTCAACATTTGACAATTCCATATAACTAAACTGAATTTGTTTAAAATTATTTAGGCACGCAGCTAGCCGACTTTCGGCAAACTTGGACGAAGATTGTGCCTGCAGCAGCCGCCCCGCGACGGAATGAATGACCGTCAACATAGAAAGCATATTGCATACAGAGGGATCTTCCTCCCAACGGATAAAAAACCAGGCCGACTGCCGAATAATATCGCCCAAGTTCTGTTCTTGCGCAACGGCTGGTCCTATCAAATCTGCCGTTTGGGACAGGTTTTCAACAAGCAAACGGCAAAAATCACGACTGATGATTCTCGTTTGGTAACTAAATTGTAATAATTTTTGGCTTTCTTGTTTATTTTTTGTTCTTAAACATAAATAATAATACAACAAAAATAACGTGGTTACGCGCTGCTGTCCATCCAACAAAAACAGACGGTTATTTTCTCCTTGTTCTTCTTTTCTTACCATCCCGTAAATAAAATCTAAACACAGTTTTTTGGAACCGAGCAGCGCCGAAAACAAGCTCTCTACAAAAGGCTCCGCTATGTTTTTCCTGTCGCTGGGTCTTCCTTGCACATAATCCCGTTGTATTCCTGGAATGATTACGAAATATTCTTCCAACAAATCCTCAAAATGACATTGTTTATTATTCATACATTTTTCCCCCGCAAAAAAATGACATTATCGCCTCTTTAAGCGCGTTTCCGTAGGCTTCGCGGTCATCTTTCGTCCACGTTTGATGAGAAGTATCTTCCGCGCTGTAATATTTCAGAAAAACGTTTTTGGTGCCCGGAGGAATAAAACTTCCGGCCTTATCCAATTTTTTAATTTGTTTTAATTTTGCATCAAAAAAACCATTGCTGATGGAGGAATTATCAGAACGAGACAATAGAGCCAAATTGGTAATTTGGTGCATTTCCGTCTCTGTCATCTTAGATATCTGTTGAAAAAGTTCGTTTTCGTATTCTTCAATAGTCTCTTTTTGTTCCTGCGTCACCCTATCGGCATCTAACGCCTTTATTTTCTTTTTCAGCTCCGTCGCTCTTTCGTCAGACGAATTAACGGCACTCAACTGGCCTTTCAACAGTTTTACACGTTGGCTCCACGACTCAGAGGTGTTATTATTTCTTCCAGCAGCTTGATGCTGTGCATGAATATGTTCCAAAGACCACCCGCTGCCGCGCTGAGTATCGTTATAAAATTTAAACGGAAAACGCAGGAAACTGTTCTGTTCCCTGTCGGCACAAATAACATTAAAAAGAAGCAAAATATGACTTAATAATTCGGAATCCGTCCGATAATCCGTCTTCAAAATTTCCTCAAACTGTTCAATAGATACTTTAAATTGCTTTTTGATTTGCTTTTTGATTTGTTTTTTTAACTCGGCTTTAAAATCCTCTTTGTTTTTTAAAACGTCCTTCTTATCGTTAAACAACTTGAAAACTTTTTTAATATCAAACTTCATATACATCAAAAAACCGATTAAATGGTAAAAATTTTTGTCCAAATACCATTCTTCTATTTGGCGGGAGTAGGCTTTAACCTCTTTCCAAACCTCCAAAAAATCATAATTGCCCTCGAGTAATCCGTATAAAATATCGGTTGCAGAAGAATTTGGGATAGAATGTAATATTCCATATGTTTCAAACAGCAACCTGATGCGGTTATCCGGGAACTCGTCTTGCGATATAAAACTCCACAAATCTTCATTATGAAGTCCGTGTTCTATTTGATCCCACTCCAATCCCACAATTTCTCGGGCCTCTTTTCCTTTTAAGGATAAAAAAAGTTTACCTTTTATTAATTCCACGGGTGCCAAAGGGATTTTGCCCGCATTCAAACGGTTAAAAGCCTCCTGTTCTAGCCGCGGCAACTCATCTTCGGATAAAATTTGCCCGCCGCCATCGTTTAAGCAATACCAAAAGAAATAGGTCTTTTTCAACAACTCGAAAAACTCAGTGGCAATATGGGGTGTAGCCTTTTTCTTTTCCGAAAACCAATTGTTTATTATTTTAACTGCTTGCGAAATATAATAGATATCCGGGGATTCACTGACGTTTCTTCCCGTCAGAGTTTCCATGTATTTCGTCACTTCCGACTTTGTGTCGTATTCCAAATAAAAGGTATGGGCAAAGACCGTCCCCTCAACATGCAATTTCTGTAAAATCAAATAGACGGTCGTCAATCGTTGCTGGCCGTCCACCACGCGATACCGCTCATCTGTATTGCCAAGTTTAACAACTTCCAGCGGCTGCAAATAATAAGGTTTGTTCTTATGGGCAGTCCACAAATCGTCTAGCAAATAGTTTATTTCTTTTCTTCCCCAACGGTACCCGCGTTGATAGGCGGGAATAATAAAATGATACTTACCTTCCATCAATTCGAAGATACTTTTTTTATTTTCTGACATATCCGCACCTTAAAAAACAAATGGTATTTTAAAAAAGTTCGTTTTCTTATACGACAGAATATAGTCACATAAAAACCGAGTTGTCCGTGTTTTTTATTATGCCATATAATAACCTCCGCCAACAAAAAAGATATTAAGATGAATCGGTACACAATGCTAGAGAAACGCGTATCCAATAAACCTAGGAGCAGAAAACCTTCTAAACAGACTAAACGAAATTAAAAAAAAGCCCAAAAGCGGAAAAAAAATAGTTAATACAGCTGATGTATCTAAGAGCAAGAAAGCGGAGTTGATAGCGCCGCATGCTTTAGCGGATGACATAGAATAAAAACACTTGGAAGAACCCTCACTCCGCACGAGTAATAACTCCGTCAAAGCCCGGGCGATACGGCCATTTCCGTCATCAAAAGGGCGCAAAATAACGAACCATAAATAGGTATACACAGAGCTCTTTCATTAGAAAAAATACACATTGACTTTTCAAAAGTAGACATTGGGCCCCCAAAAGTAAACATTAAACAGATTGTTAAACAAAAAATTCCTACTGGCGGCATTACAAAGACAGCTACTTGTGACGGCAAAGTAAGTATGGCGAAAGTCTCTTATATCCTTTGGATAGCCTGCCTAAAAATATCTTCGATAAGAGCCTTAAAATCGTCCGGTTCCACAAGCGTAACATGTTCTAGCCAACTAAGTACCGTTGGAATAATCTCACGATAATTAAATATACTCGTTTCCACCAAAATATCCCCGTTTTTCTGCTTTTTTAGGATTTTTTGCAGTGGGAAAGATTCTTTTTTCTCAAAATATGGCGCAAACTCCGCCGGAACCCAAAAAGTTACCTCTTTGTCCCTGTTTTCCCCAAACCAGATATTTTGGCTTTCTTGCAGTATTTTTTGGATATTTTTAGTAGGTTTGAATGATTTATCCGTATTAACTGCGTCCAAAATGCGGTCTAAACGGAACTTTCGTACCTGTTTATAGGCATTGATACCCAACAGGTACCAGAAACCGTCATAATTCATTATTTTTAAAGGTTTTAACTCATAGGTCAGTTTACGGGAAGTATCGGCCGCCAACGACATTAAAACTTCCGTATGCGTACGAATGCCCTTTTCCAATACGCGCGTGATTTTGGTTTCTTCATATTTATTACCCGTCGGCATTTTGATATAAAACGGGGATTCTTCCGGCGCGTTTAATACTTTTTGGCGAAGCGATGCCAACGTATCTTGGAAAGGTTTGCCTAGTGGGGAAATCACATCCTGCATAACGAGTAAAAGGGACGCTTCGGCCTCCGTCAAATTCATTTTTTTAAGAGAAAACCCCTCTATAAACTTATATACCCCCGGGGCGGCTTTGTAAATAGGGAATCCCCCAGCGTCAATATCATTGATATCCCGCTGGATAGTGCGCTCAGTAACGTCCAGTTCCCGCGCTTCGCGCTGCACTTGGATTTCCCCGCTGTCCAAGATGTTGAGCAGATACAACAAACGGTTTAATTTTTTAAGGTTTTTTGGTTGCATAATTATTTTTGTATTTCTTCTAAACTTTGTAAATACATACGCAAGGCTTCCATAAAAGAATCTCTAAGTTTTAAAATATTTTCTGATTGTTTCCAAGTATTTCGGAAATCTTGATACATAGCTTGCCTATTTTTATTAGAATCATCATCTATTCTAAATATTTTTGCAGAGGTTAGTTGATCCGCACAAACAGAGCGTATCTGCATACATTGCTCATAAAGTGGGCGATCAATGAAAGCCGCATTTTTGATAATTATCTTCGACGCATTTTCATATGCCTTTACGGCGTCTTCATATCTCCGAATAATCATTTTTCGCATTTCTTCCTTATCCTCTGGCAAATAATCTCCCGGAGGAAATAGGAAATAAGAAGTTTCTGTCATATTAACCAACGCACTTGCAAGTTCCCTATAAATGGAGAAAGCCAAATCAAATCGTTGGTTCCCAATATATACTTTCTTACCAAGTTCAGCTTTATATTTTTCCAACTCCTCTGACAGTCGGTGAGCATATTGTTTAGACAGTTTATCAGCAAGAATCCCGCTATACCACTTTACTAGAAACCAAACTATCGCTCCACCACCACCTAGACTAACTATAACAGCAGCCGCTGTATTCCAAATTAAATTCATTTTTGCCCCTCCCAATCATTAGTACTTACTGTATAATATAAAATTTAGTTTATGAACTTGTCTCTAATAAAATAATCATATCCAAATTATAAAGCGCGCTCTTGCCAGATATTACCGGAATTTCTTTTTATTCAACTGTTCGGGGTTTCCGAACAGTTTCCTTATGGAGAAGTCCATCTGCTTAAAAAATATTTGCCAAGAATTTATTAGTTCCCAACTATTACTCAAAAAACAATAAGATTTCCTTGTTAATTCCCTGTTTTAAAGTTTAGGGAATTAGCGGTAAATCATATTAATTAGCCAATACAAATACAACATCATTAATTAGAAAAATCCATAAATATATCAAAAATATTACTTTTTACCCTGTTTTTTGCCTGATAAACAGGGAATTGAATTTACCTGTCTTACAGCGGCCGCAAGTCACTACTCCAAGCCCGACCATTTAGAAAGCCGCTTTTAAGTAAGTGGCTTTTTTGTTGTCTAATTTTTCCCTCTCTCGTCGGCGTTTTAGTCTGATTTTTATCCATTCGGGTTTTAGAGTAGTATTTATAGACCGCAAAAAAGGCCATTTTGGGGCCTTTTTCTCCGGTGGGCAAAAGGGTATTTTGCCACTCACTATTACTGCTTACTATCGGGATATAAGTCAAGTTGGGTCTAGTTATTATTTAATAAACGGCTCACATATTGATAATAGGTATTAGACGGACACTTGGACAATGTTTGTGCTAACTCCGCTTTGCTAATAAACCCTTTCTTTAAGGCGATTTCTTCCAAACACGCTATTTCTATCCCTTGGTTCAACTGCATACTATGCACAAAATTCGCCGCTTGTAGGACGCTTTCGTGCGTCCCCGTGTCTAACCACGCAAATCCACGCTCTAATCGCGCTACCTGCAAGGCATTATTGGCTAAATACACTTTGTTGAGGTCTGTAATTTCCAACTCTCCGCGCGAGGAAGGTTTTAATTGTTTGGCATAAGAAACAACCTTGTTATCATAAAAATATAGCCCAGTAACCGCAAAATTGCTTTTGGGGGTTTTAGGTTTTTCTTCCAAAGATACAGCGTTTCCGTCTTTATCAAAAGATACCACGCCAAAGCGTTCCGGGTCTCTTACCTCGTACGCAAACACAGTGGCTCCCGCAGTATTTTGCTTAGCACTTTGTAAAATCTGCTCAAACCCGTTCCCATAAAAGATGTTATCCCCCAAAATAAGGGCCACACGGTCCGCGCCGATAAAATCTTCCCCTAATATAAAAGCATCCGCAATACCCTTTTTTACCAACTGCGGCACATAAGATAACGAAATGCCCCATTGGGAACCGTCCCCCAGCAATTTTTTAAAGTTATCTATATCTTCGGGGGTGGTAATAATCAAAATATCCCGTATCCCCGCCATCATAAGGGTTGAAAGCGGGTAATAAATCATTGGTTTATCGTAAATAGGCAATAAAATCTTGGAAATGGGCAAAGATGCCGGATACAACCGCGTGCCTGCCCCGCCGGCTAAAATAAGGCCTTTCATCATTACGCTTCCTGCTTTTTGAATTGCATAGAATACAACGCGTAATAAGCCCCGCGAAGTTTTAATAATTCCTCGTGTGTGCCTTGTTCCGCAATTTTGCCGTCATTGATAACTACAATTTTATCCGCGTTTTGTATGGTGGATAAGCGGTGCGCAATCACAATAACGGTGCGGTTCTTCATCAAGTTATCTAAGGCTTCTTGCACGACGCGCTCGGACTTATTATCTAGGGCACTAGTGGCCTCGTCCAAAATGACAATAGGAGCGTTTTTAACAAACGCACGCGCAATAGCCAAACGTTGCTTTTGTCCACCGGAAAGCAAAATACCGCGCTCCCCTATCTGCGTATCTAACCCTTGGGGTAAGCCTTTCACAAATTCATCCAAACAGGCGCTTTTTAAGGCCATCCAAATAGTGGCATCATCTGCGTGTTCGTTCCCCAAGAGGACATTTTCTTTAACCGTACCTGAAAATAAAAAGTTATCTTGGAACACCATCGCAATTTGTTTCCGCAACGATTTTTGGGAAATGTCTTTAATATCAGCCCCGTCTATTTTAATACTACCCTGCTTGATATCATACAGGCGCGGGATTAAAGCGGAAATAGTGGTTTTCCCACCGCCGGAGTTGCCCACTAGGGCGATTGTATGGCCAACAGGAATGGTTAAATTAATATCGTGCAACACCTCCCGCCCGGCAACATATTCAAAATGGACGTGGTCAAACACGATATCTTTCTTAACTTCTGTTAGTTCTTTGGCGGTGCTTAAATCCTTGATATTAGGCTGTAAATCCAAAATATCAAAAATACGGTCTATGGCTAAAAAAGAATTTTGGATAGAAATATAGTTATTCCCCACAGATTTCAACGGGGTATAAAGCATCATCAGGGCCGCAATAAATGCCACAAAATTACCACTGGTAATAGTGCCGTTTACAATCAAATAACTGCCGCACCCAATCACCAACGCCACACCAATAGACATAATAATATGCATAAGGGGCGAAAGCCAGTTTGTTCCCTTTACCATACGCATGGCTAGGGAGAAGGTCATATCCGTCACATTGTGGAAGCGTTTTTTGAACTCGTCCTCCAGCGTAAAGGAACGAATCGTTTTATTTCCGGCAAAGGTTTCGTTATAAATAGTCATTACATACGAAAGATTACCGACGGTTTTTTCCAAAATCTCTTTCATTTTCTTGCGGACCTTGGCCATTGGATACACAAAAAATAAAAGTACCGCAATGGCAATAAGTGCTAATTGCCAAGAGTTGTATAACAAAACACAGACCAAAGAAATAGAGGAAAATGTTTTGGATAAAAACTGTTTCAGGTTATCTATAAGCCCGGTGGAGGCGGTTTCGGCATCGTTGGAATAACGGAACAAAATTTCGCCGGAATTGTGCGTATCAAAGTATGAAGTATCCATAGAGAGGAGTTTTTCATACAGGCGGCGCTTTACCCCGATAGTAATTTTTTGGGCCACCCAAGTATTTAGGTAGTTGGAAGAATAAATCAGCACCCCTTGCACAATGGTAAAACCCACAATAAGAAACGGGATTAGTGCCGAAAAATGCGGCTGTTTATCCACCATTACCTTATCCATAAACGGTTTTAAGAACATAGCCACGGCGCCGTCCAACGCACCCACGGGCACCGTTAGCGCCACGCCCAAAGCGGCCCTAAACCAATATGGCTTAATATATGGCCACATACGGCGGAAATTTTTTACAAGTAGATTCTTAGAAATTAAATGTTCCATAGTTAGTACTTAATGTGAAATAAAAATTTTAAAAAAAATGTTATAAATTTAATAGGATGTTGATATCCATCAGGTGCCAATTGAAAAAAACATGATTTTTTTAGTGCAAAAATATTGAGCAAATAATCCCACTGGGTACTATTCTTACGGATGGATACTGGAGTCCCTCCTTTCTTATTCCATTGGGTATATGCAGAATACCACTCGTGAAAATAATAATAAGCCCAAAATTTGCGATGTCCCGTGCTGTGAATGATAAAGGCTTTATTCAGTTTATTTCTTGGATTGGACGCCGGCATATTCCATAAATTAGAAAACACATAAGGGCGCAAATTAAATTTTTGTAGGGACAAATTAATAATGCCTTGATCTCCCAATTCAATATTATCCACTTGTTCCCCCAACATAGAATATAACCAACGAGCCGTTCTCGTGCAAGAGACAGGAAACTGTTGTTTTTTCAATACAATAAATCCTGCGTTAAAACAAGGTTTTGATAAATCATATCCTTCAATTGGGTTAAGAAAATTTTTGCTTACAAAAGGAAGAGTATCTTTTACCAAACCAATATTTTCTGTCATCTCATCAATAGCGCCAATTAATTCTTTTTGAACTAAAATATCCGAATCTAAACATATAACATTTTGATATTTGTCTAATAAATTAAAGGCTTCAAACCGGGCATATAATGCGGGGGTAAAACGCATAATGAGAGCATTTCGCGGAATATCCGCAGGTAGATCATAATCTATAATCTTTACTGTTCCACAAGAGGATATAATATCTTTGGTGTGTTTACTCCAACGATATGCATAAATAAAGACATCAGATTCTGTCGCTAATTGTGGCGAGTGGGCAAAAAAAGTTTTTAGCGTAACGTATAAAGCAAATGCAAAAGTTTCACTACACGCAAATACGCAAGCCGTTTGTTTAGTCATTTTCTATTCCCCATTTAAATATATTTAATTTTTTTCGCAAGAAACAATATTTCTTGGCATAAGAAGAACTAAAAAGTCCCATCATAGCATATCGACATAATTTAATATAATCTTTTTTATTCTTTTCCATTATAAAAGAGGCATTTAATTCTTTTATTTTTATTTTATTTCTTAAATGCAAAAAAAATAACGTTGATAAATATTCTCCCAAATAACCTAAAAAGCGTTTTTTCATTGGGGAAAAATTGTCAGATGCAATTTGGGAATCTATCTTTTCCAATAATGGAAAAATAAATTTACAATATTTTATAAATAGGTCTTTGCGCATCACAAAAATATTGCACAAATACATGATATTTCCACTTAAAAAATCGTCCAATTCTTTCTGATAATCTGGTGCATATTTCCGCACCGTTTTTTCAAAAATATCAAAAAAACTCTCTTCGGTTCCTGCTGTATTTAAGTAGCGGGTTTTCATAATCGGGCCGTGATAAACGGTATC
>NZ_DBMCTG010000018.1:0-21564 GCF_056976295.1 Candidatus Avelusimicrobium sp. | reverse complement strand
TGTATCAAAAAAAAAAAAACGAGTCAAGCCTTTTTTGGGCCTAGACGAAAAAACTCTTTTATACGGGTCTTTTAGACCCGTTAACGGCCAATCAATAAACAACAAAGGCAAACGACAGATTCAGTAACCCTAGCGGGCCGGCTAGGGCCCGGCATAGTTTAATTGCTATAATACAAGTATGTCCGCAAAAAAGATTTCCACCCCTACTAAAAAAACCCCGGCAAGTCCGCTCGGGGCGTTCCTCCGCAAATGTTTACCCGTCGTTACCGGGTGGCTATGTCTGCTTGTCAGCATCTCCTTTTTTACCGGAACATACGACACCGCCCAAGTAAAACTCACCCTGCTTCACGCCGGGGCAACCGTACTTTTGGGCTTATGGGCCGCACTGAAAATAGCCGAGTGGAAAAGCCCTTTTACGCGCCAAAATTTCCCGTTTTTATTCCCTATATTTGCGTACCTCGGGTGGAATATCATTTCCTTTATATGCGGGCCTTTTCATTTGGAAAGTGCCGAGGAATTTATCCGCTTGCTAATGTACGGCGGAATAATGATGTTAATCGCTACTGAATTTACACAAAAAGATATCCGCACGCTTACTAAATTTATCATTATCGCCGCGTGGATTTCGTTTGCTTATGGGGCGTTGCAAATAGTGGACGGCTTTTGTCCGGGGGCAGATTTCCTGCCGTGGCGGGGCTTCTTTACGCGCCGCATTTTTTCCACCCACGCTAACCCCAATTTTTTTGGCGCGTTTGTAGTGTTTGCCTCGGCTGTCGCCGGCGCACAATATTTGGCAACGCGCAAGAAATCACTACTTGTACTCTTGGGGCTTGGGCTAGTAGAACTATTCTTCACGGAGAGCAAAGGCGCGTGGTTGGCATACGGGGCGGCGGCCGCGGTGGGTACTTTTCTGTTTACCAACCGTATTTTCCCCACTAAACATATAAAAAAATTAAACCTTGCAGCGGCAGGAGTGCTTCTCGCCGCCCTTATATTGGCGGGAACCTATACGGCAAAACGCTTTCAGTCCGTCAGTTTCCGCTCGTTTACCTGGCTTGCCGCCTTTGAAATGGTGCAAGACTCCCCCGTTATAGGCACCGGGCCGGGCAGTTTTAAAATTATTTATCCGGCCTACAAACGCCCGCAAATTTTTTACATTGAAAACTCCCACAATACCGAAACACAACACGCCGAAAACGAATATCTGGAACAATGGGCCACAACGGGGACGGTGGGACTGGCAATCTTTCTGTGGCTGCTGGCTTTCGTGTTTATCTGCGCTTGGAAAAACTTGCAGACAGCAAGCCAACTATCCGCCGAAGAACGCGAGAGAGCGTTCTATTTACTGGGCTATGCTACGGCACTTGCCGGACTAATGGCGCACGCATTTGTGGATATCAGTTTGCGTTTTGCTTCCAGCGGGCTCTTTTTTGCGGTATTTATCGGAGTAATTATTGCCTTGTCCAACCCACCGCAAGAAGATAACTCAAAAGAAAAAATCTTCTTTTCCGCGCCGTGGCTTTTGTGGGTGGCCCGATTGGTGTTAGCGGGGGCGTTGGCTTATGGTGCGTGGCAAGTGTTGGGAGAATTTAAAGAAGTTTCAGGCTCTATGTCTGCCAGTAAACTCGGCGACGGATTTTTAATCTGCTGTGCGTGGACCGTACTGTTAGGGTGCATACTGGGCGTAGGCTATATGTACCTGCGGACCGCGTGGACAAGCCGAGCGGCGCGTACCGGGCTGTTACTGGCCGCCACCGTGCCGGGACTGGTGTGGTTCTATGGGCTCTTTCAGGCGAACCATTATTACAGTTTAGGCGTGCGTCTGGTGCAAATGGGTAACGCCGAGGGAGCATTGTCTTATTTTACGCGGGCAGTTAAACTAAACCCGCTTTTGACGGAATACCGCCAATACCGCGCCAACACCTTTGCCACTATATTTGATTTGACAACGCAATTTTCCCCCGCACGCGGCGATACGGATAAACCGTCTAACGATTATGAACGGGCCTTAAAAGATTTTGCGTGGGTGCTTAAATATGCCCCCAACCATACGGCCCTACATCAAAATATCGGCCAGTTGTATTATGCTATGGCGTTGCGGGCCTCCCAAGAGGCGGCGCAGGCCAAAAGTGCGGACGAATTTCAGCGGTACAGTCAAATTGCGCGGGACAATATGGAGCAGGCCAAGCGCGCCTTTAAGCGTTCGCTGGCGCTGGACCCGGTTAATGCGGAAACCTATCTCTTTTTGACGAGCATTTCCCTGATGGAGCGCAACCCGGCGCAAGCCCAAGCGTGGATAGATGCTTACAAGCGCGGCCCCAAAGGTGTAACCGAAGATGAATTTTTGGAGAAAAACCGCCATAACCCGCAGATAAATGCCCTGGAAATGCAGGTACAAAAAATAACTTCTTCCGTCAGAAAATAAGAGAGCGTGTGCAAAGTTGTCTGTTTTTTTGTAGAATATATATGTTAGAAGTGAACGATTTGTAATGCCAAGATAGCTCAGCTGGTAGAGCAATCGCTTCGTAAGCGATAGGTCCGGGGTTCGATCCCCCGTCTTGGCTCTTTTTTATGCCCTCCGTCGGAGGGCTTTTTTTTCGTCCAAAAAGTGATTTTTTTATCATTTTCTCGTCGTAAAAACAATATTACGAAAGGCGCGGTAGGCGCAACAAAAAGCGGGGTCCGTGTCAGAGTTTTGTCAGAGTTCTGACATTTTTTGGAACTCAAAAACAAAGAATCCTGCGCACTTTATCACCTGCTTTACATTTTCTACAAATAATCCGGCAAGGCTTACCAACTTTTTGGCAAAGAGATTCCCCAAAATAGGGGTCATACTCTGCGTACTTACAACGCGGGCTCACTCACAAACCTCTTTAAAGGCTACCAAGGCTCGCAGGTTTTGGTCGTTTAAGGCTTCAATGCCCGTGTCTTGGTAATCAAAACGAATCCGGCACACCGCCGCATTACTTTTTATGCTCGCGCAACCGAGCAAGCAAATCCACCCGGCTAAGACGACTAACAGAGCGAAGTACCTCATCCACTTTTGCATTTTCCTTTTCCTTGGCCTTAAAGGCCGCATTTTCCGCGCTTTTTCGCCCGGAGCGGTACATTACCGCCCCGAACGTAAATAAGCCACAGATGACCCCAATGATGGCCCAAGGGGTCATTTATTTTCCCACCTTTACTTTGGGCTGTTCAAAGCCAAATTTGGTGAGGATGCTAATCACTTTTACACCAAGTGCACGCACGCGGCCAAGGATTGCGTCATCCTTTTTGCTGTCCGTCCACTTGACGACAATTTCCGCCGCGCCGATTAAGCACGCCCACAAGGCCAGTACGCTGTCCCAGTTGGTTTTTAACCATACTACTGCTTCTTTGATGTGTTCCATTTTACCACTCTCCTTTTTTCATAATTTTTGATAATTCTGCCGCTCGGCGGCCCACCTGTACCGCCCATTTGCTCGCCAACATCTCTTTGGCGGCGGTCTGATAGTCGCCCTGTTCCACGGCGGTAAGCATTTTTTTGAAGCCTTTTAAGCCCGCAAGGCCCATATTAAAGGCCATATCCACCAATACAAATTGCCGCGCGTCGTCCAGTTTCCACCACCAAGGGAACGCGTCTTTGACGGCTTGTTCCGCCCGGGTTAAATCCTCTTGCAGGATAAACAAGGCGGCATTTGCGCTGATGCCGTTTTCCAAATTGTGCCCATAGCCAATGGTTAAATGGCCCGTAGGGCATTTGTAGGGGAGTTTGGAAAAGCCCTCATAGCGGCGAATATAGGCCGCGGCTTTTACGTTATCCATTAATCATCCCTCCTGCGATAGTGCATTTCACTAATACGCTTATGCGCGTTGGCGCAACTGTCTTCCAACTTGGCCACACGTTCTTGCAGATGGTTATATTTATCCTGCTTGGATTCCAAGCGGGACAGGTCTTTGCGGATAGCGCGCAGTTCGTTCCATAACCCGCCGGCGGCAAATACCACAGCCGCCACTTTCCAAAGCACATTAAAGTCTAATTCCATTATTGGCCCTCCTCTTTTTGGGTTTCGGACTGCGCGGACTCAGCCGGCCCACCACGCAATAGATTAGCCAAAGACTCAATTTCCTGCGCCTTGGCCCGCACATAGTCGCTTACGCCGCTATTGTTGGCAAGGACCAGTTCCCGCACCGCGCGGGTTAGCCCGGTGGAAAGTTCCAACGCCTGTACCTTTTCTGCGGCCGTGGGCTCCGGCTTGCTCGGCGCGTAGCCCTTGACGTACCACGCCCCGTTGTAGGCCTGCTCTACGTCCATTTCTACCGCGCCTAAAATCTGGGCGAGTTTTGCCCCTTGTACTACCTGTACTTCTTTGGTCTGTTGATTAACAATTTTTGCAAACATTATTTCGCCCCCTTGCAAGGATAAAAATACACCGTTCCTACACCAAACCTAGCCTTAACCGTTTGTCCTTTGCCAACAAAAAAAGCAAACGCATCTGCGTTAGTTCCATTTTTGCCATAGCAATAACATTGGTTGATAATTGTTTTGCCGTCTAATTGGACGAGGCAGTTACTCCACCCGGTATTGATACCAATAGTTGCATCAGCATTATTTGTAGGCACATAGTTAATCCACCCGGCAGACGGAGCCACAAAATCAGTAGCGTTTACCAAGGTCGCCCAAGTGGCAGTATCCTTAGCCAATAAATCCAGTAACGCCGATTTGGAAGCATTCGGCACGTTAGACAAATCCATATTGGCTTTGCCGGCAAGCGCCCCTGTAAACTCTGCTGCCTGTGCCGTACTAGCGGGCACCGCCGCAGTAAAAGATACTATCCAAGGGTACTTGATATTTTCCATAGGAGTAGCGGCCGCGTAACCGAAAGCATACCAGCGGGTCCCTTGTCCTATTGGTTGCACATTCTCGTGTGTGAACCCAGTTGCCGTAACATTATAAGGGTAATGTTCACTATCGTATGCGGCTTGGTGTCTAGTTGACATATTGCCAAACAACAACGTAGGAGGAGTTGCGTATGGTTTCCAAAAGGTTTCTGTAATAGCCGTTGTACCAATCGTTTGAGGATTAGCAAAATACCCTCCCTGTTCAAGCCAGCCATCGCTATACAGGGCATACCAATCGTTGCCGTTGACTTCTTTTTTAACAAGATATCTACCTGAGTTTTTGTGTTTCGGCAATCGCAGAGAGCCCTCCACCTCGTCCGCCACATAATAGGGGCACTCGCCGTAAGCGGACAGGGCTTCGTCGTACTGGGCTTTGGTTTTGCACAGTTCGGGGTGGCTTTTTACCCACGCGTAAAAATCGGGATACAACGCGGCGGCGTTAGGATAATACTCGCCCGTCCACGCTGGCAAACAGCCGGGGTTGTCTTTGGCTAATGAGGATTGGCTCCACACTAACTGCCCGATAGCAAGTCCACGGGAATTTTGCGCGCTTTGCGCCGCGTCCTGCGCGTATTTTTTAGCCGAATAAAGGTCTTCCTCCACCGGGCCGTCTGTTTTGCTGGCCCAGTTTTTAGAGGCCGCAACCTGTTCACTCCCCTCCTTTTGCACCTTACTTACTTGCGCAGTGCCAGCCGACTCAACAGCCGATACTTGCTCCGCGCCGACAGTTTCTACCGCGCTCTTTTGTGCCGTCCCAGCGGCAGTAACAATTCCAACCTGCTTGGTGCCCTCTGCCGTAATCTTTTCCATTTCGGCCGCGCCACTCTGCTCTGTCAACTGTTTAATGGCCGTTGGAAACTGAATAACATCTTTTTCCGGCTCCATACCGGCCAGTTCTATCGCGCCCTGAATTTCATTTTTGATTTGGTTGTAATCGCTCGCAGTGATAGTATGCTTTGTTTGCGGGATAAAAACTTTGTCCTCTTTGTCTTCAATAAACATAGTTACTCCTTGTAATTTAATGGGGTCGGGAATTGTGTTTGATACACATTGTATTCCATAGTCGGCACATCGGCGGCCGTGGTAACGTCTTTAAGCGTAAGCGTCATTAAGCGTTTAGCAAAAGAAAGTTCCAACCCGGTAATTTTAAAAACACGTTTCCAAACGGGCAATTTTAAGAACTTGTTGTAATCGCTCCAATTTTTGTCGGCAATATTGGCATTTTCGGCACAGACAGTAATTTTATCGCCCAACTCCAAACTTAAATCAGGGCGGCACTCCGCTTGCAAAGTATATCCCGGCGTGGATAAAGCCTCGTAATTGGCCTTTGCCACTGCACCGGAAATATCTACATTGTCAGCGGGAATAAAGTTATCGTTGGATATCGTCTTTTCGTGTACTCCATACTGATCAATAGAATTTGGTCGGGCTTTTTGTTCGGTAAAATCATCTATAATTGTTTTAAATTGCCCATATTCAACACTAATACGATTGGCTAAACTATCAATATCGGCCGAATGGTTATCCACTTCTACCAATACATTGGGTGTTAGTTCTGTTTCAGCATACCGCCCCTGCCGGGAACGAAAGAAAAATACACCATCCTGATTGAATCCAATTTCGTAGGCCACCATTTTTGCAAGTTGCGCCACGGCCTCGCCAACACTTAACCCAGTGAGATCTACGAAAGGTAATTCTGATGAAGTAATAAAAGAACTTACTTTTAGTTCTTCAAAAACTTCGTAACCGGTCTGAGATGTACTCCGATAATGTAACTCCAAAAATTTATCAGAAGACAAAAAACTCATTCCGTTATCAATTCTGGCAAGAGAAGTCCAGTTTATCCCATCGTTACTGGTATGAAATAGCCACTCGCCACGCCCATTATTTACAACCGATTTTTGATATTCTAATTTGCGCCATTTTGTTGCTTCTTCGGACAAAGCAAGATTCCAATATGCACCAGCCGTTTTAAATGTATGACACCCGTTTGTGTCATTAAATACTTGTTGATATAAGGAAACTCTATTTTTATTCGTCCAATCTGTTTCGGTCAAGGCTTCTTCCCGCCAACCCAAACGGGCAACAAAAATATTGTATTGGTTGTTATACATAGTTCCCTGCATAGATACTGTTAAATGCGTAAAAGAACCGTCATACTTTCCGGGAATGGCAATCCGCTGAATAATACCACCATCATTAGTCCCTTTATCCGTTAAGCCATCTGTATATAGGTACAAAGCACTTTCCGACAGTTCAAACCCTACGATAGCTCTATGATAGCCATCATACAATAAGTTTTCTGTTCCATCCTGTATAGTCAGAACTTGACTACGATGCCCATCCTGTACCCGAAAACGAATAATCAGCCCATTTTCTGTGGCATCTAAAAATTTTAACTCTGCATAATCATCCGAAAAATCACCTGCAATAACATAGGTTCCCGTACTTGGATAACCGATGTGAAAATAACCTTTCTTCGGTACCCGAACTGGCCCCGTCTGTTCATATCCATTTCCAGCTTTTCGCCACAAACCAATGCTCAAAGGGTGGCTATCATTTTTAATAAGATTTAGAAAAGTTTTTTGTTTCCAAATAGCCTTTTCTTCATCGTAATCAAACAAGAAGGTACTATATTTCTGCTGTAAATCGGTTTCATATAAAACGGCTCCATTATTCACATTAAATACGGCTTTCTCTACTTGTCGCTTTTCCACGCCAGCCAAATCTAGCAGGGCGTTGACAATATCCTCTATTGCCATATCTTTATGCCAATAACGGTACGAAAGCCACATTTTGTATCCGACCGTAGGCGTAAATTTTAATTTTACAACGGCGGGTTTGGTGTATTCGTTGGTGTCCGAAAGGTCATAATCGTTCCCGGCAGAAAGTGTTTGCGCGCTCTCAAAATCCGCCCCATACTTCACTTCGTCCACATACCCCACACCTGTTTCGGCGGTGGCAAATTCTTTGCCTTGGTCCTTGGAATTTTGCGAGGTTACCGCCGTGGCAAGTTCGTCCGTTTTGGTTAAACAAAAAGATTCCGCGCTGACGTATTCCAGCGCATCCAAACTGGATGTAACCGTCAGTTCCAAGCGGTTGCCGTTATCCCGGAATACGGGCGAGGAATACACAAACCCCGTAAAAACCGTGATACTGGCAGTCGGAGCACCCTTTTCGGCCGTTTCTATGTTGTAAACTACTTTACTGCCCCACAAAACGGCATTTTCAAAAAGTCCGCCGGTTAAGCCCTCTTTAAAGCAGTTTAAATCGTTATTAAAAATGAGCGTAACATTGGAAGCATCCCACTTATCCACCTCGTCGGTATCAAGGGCCATTTTGATAGAGCCGGCCTCAATAAGTAAATCCGTAACGTCTATGGGCTTGGTTTCTAGCGCATATTTAAGGGTATCCGCATTCCATTTGCGGCGGTAAAGTAGCAACCGCTTTTTAATGGGTAGCGACGCATCCGCCAAGGCTAATTTTATCGGTTCGGGTACAGTTCTCATTTGCTTACCACCTTTAAGGTATAATCCAGTAAGCCGGAAAAGCGGTTTAAATCGGGAGACAAATCCCTATCTAACAGCCCTTCCAGTACAAAAAAATCCAATTCTTTAAACGGAACAACGGTAATGCTTTCGTTGTTTTGCACCAGTGCACGCAAGACCTTATATTGGGCATAACTCCCGTTAGACACCTTTATTTCCACACCGGGGCGGTGGTAATCCGTCCAGGCATAATAACTGCCGTCCTGCGCGGTATATTCGCCCCCTTGCGTATTTGGAACGATAGAAACCTGCGAGGTAGCCTTTAAATCAAACAGGTATTTTAAGCAGCGCACTTCGCCAATTTCAAAGTAATTTTTGGAACAGGTAAACGCAAACGTAATTTCCTGCGCGGTAAAAGGAGTCAGTTTTAAGATATTGTTCTGCGCAAGCGCGAAAGTGCCTAACGCCACCGTTTCCCCTTGTGTGTTTAAATACGAAATAGCCACGCTGTCCGCGGTGGAATTTTCCAAAATAACTGTGTCTATGGTGCGGGACGTAATTTGCCCGTACTTATCTTTAAAGGCCACGTGCCAGTTTTTAGGTTGGGTAACGTCCGTGTTGTAAAAAGTGGCCGGAGTATCGGCGGCGTTATCGTACAAGGCGGACATATTTTGCACATCGCCTGTAAACGCGCAACGCTTGGTAATAAAGTTCTGCCCGTAGCATTTAATGGGCGTTTTAATTTGTATTGTTTCAACCATAATGCAATATTTTCCCCTGAAAATGGGTTATACTAATAAGAGGAGGCTCTTATGAAAAAAGTTTTGTCCGCTCTTATTTTGCTGCTCATCCCGTTGTTCGGTTTTGCAACGGAATTTAAGACCGTTTGTGCCGCCCGAGTCTCTTTGAATTTTTCTCCTTGCTTTGCTTATAAAACTACTCCCAACGGGAACAATTCTTACACCACTTCTTGTATTGAACATTCCTCTATGGATTTTTTACCTTGTTACACGTGGAACTCCATTAAAAATGAAGACGGTTCTTATAGGACCTCTTGCGTTGTTAGGACCTCTTTAACTCTGCAAACTTGTGTCCAGTGGAAAAGCACGCTTGGTCAAAATGGTTCTTATTCTACCGAATGTAGCGCTTATACTTCCTTAGACTATGCAAAAAAACCTTGTGTAGAATATAAGACTACCAAAGAGACAAGCGGAAATTTACTTACTACTTGCTCTTCATACTCCAATCTCGCTTATGCAAAAGAGCAATGCACTCTTTGGAAAACAACCGAACGCTAACCGACATATTTATTGCGTTTCGCACCCGCCTTATAGGCCACATTGGCAAATTCCAAGGCATCTACCGTTCCGCGTTTAATGGCTTGCGTAATAGCGGTTAAATCGCCGCCGTTTTGCACGTTAATCGTTTGGTTGATAACCGCACCGCCGGCTCCGCCAGGCTCGGTATTTCCCTCGGCAATATCAAAAAGCCTAGCCTGTTGTGCGCGGTTTAAAATCATTTCCCCGCTGTTTACGCGTGCGAGTACATTATCCCCGCTAAACGAATTTCCTGGCACCACCCCGCCTGTTGCAAAGCCATCTGCAAAAGCCAAAACGGCTGCCATAATCCCGGCGCCGATGGCAATAGCACCCCACAAGGCCCACCCGGCAGAAGCCGCCGCCGCTTTTGAACCAGCCTCAGCAGCATTGGCTGCCACATTTACCTTGGCCGCAGTAGTATTTGCCACCTGTACAGCAATAATATTTTTTATCTGTTCGGCCGCAAGATCTGCCAGTATTTTTACGAAACTTTGGTACATACTTTGACAAAAATTGATTGCTATATCTTTTAGCCCACTCCACCCATTTCCTATTTGTTGGAATAATGCCTGGAAAGATGTTGAAAGATTACTTTGTAATGCACTATATACAGAACTCACCTGGCTTGTAATATTTAGGCTTTGTTGGGCAGACACATCATACACCGTCTGCCAAAAGCCTTGCACCTTTTCAGTAGTGGATGCCAAATGCTCCTCCGTGTTCTTGGAAGCAATATCCTGTTGCTCTGTTTGAGCGCTTATCAAGGCTTCATTTTGTGCAGAAGTAAATTTTTGCGTTTCCGCCAGTAACTTTTCGTTTTTATCTTTTTCGTATTGAAGTTGGCGCTGTCCAATATCAAACGATGCTTGCGCCGCCGCATTTTGAACCTGATACATAGCCGTGCGCAGTTTTTCGCCAATGCCTGGAATCCACCCGAGGGTCGTTTCCCAAGAGGATAGCCACAGTTCCACCCCTTTGCAAATGACAATCGTTAAAGTGTTCCACGCCTGCGCCATATAATGGCAAACCTTGTCCCAATTTTTCCATAAGGCCACAATTCCGGCTACTACGCCCGCAATCGCCATAATCGTTACGCCAATAGGCCCGGTGGCAATCGTCCAGGCCGCACCAACAGCCGGAGCAAGCGCAATCCAAGAGCCGCACGCCGCTACTAACGCCCCAAATACCGTAAGCACCGCGCCTACGCTTGCCGCTACGTGGGCTAACGTGGAAACTAAATTAGGGTTATTGTTTATCCACTCTTTAATGCCGGCGACGACATCGGCCGCGCATTTTACCAAACTGTTTAGCGTTGGCAAAAGCCCGGCCACCACTTGCTGGGCAAGCCCACCAAGGGAGCCCTTTAATCTATCCAAATTGTCATTAAAATTGCTCCCGGCTTCTGCGACCTCTTGGCTCATCACATAACCGTATTTGTGGGCCTCGTCTTTTAGTTTGGCTATGCCGTCCGCCCCTTCCGCAAGCATCGGCAAAAGGGCCGTTCCGGCACGACCGAAAACCGTCATAGCCAAGCCTGCCCGTTGGCTGGGGTCCGCTACGCCTGCAATGGCTTGGGATAGTGCGTCAAACTGGGCTTGCGGGTTCATAGCGCGAAGTTCCGCAAGCGACAGCCCCAAGGTTTCTAATGCACTCGTAAAGGCCGCACTCTCAGTGCCGCTGTCCGTTAAGCCCTTTTGCATAGTGCGCAGGGCCACCTCCACCGTAGCCAAATTGGAGCCCGTCATTTTAGCCACATAGCCCAGTTCCTGCACGGCTTCCACCGTCAGGCCTGTGCGTTTGGCCGTATCGTCCGCCACGTCTGCGGCGTTTGCCAAAGATTTTACCGCTACACCCAAGGCGGCCGTAATAGCCCCGCCTACCACGGCAAAACTTGCCCCTACCTTCTGCATAGATTTGCCGAATTTTTGCAGGTCGCTATTTGTCTTGGCAAAAGCGTCGTTTACCTTTTGCATTTGCGCGGTGAACGATTTGCTTTCCAAAATAAGTTCAATGCTAAGTGTTTTACTTGCCATTTATACTGCCGCCTTTTCGTTTGGTTAATTCTTTTAGCATAGCCGCCACATCGCTTGCCGATGCCGGCTTTTCAAACGGATTTTTAAGAATATCCTTTACCTTCAAGGCCCGCTGGTGTTTGCCACGGTGTGCATTAAATATTACACACATTAGGCTTGCCGTCCGCTCCCAAGAGCGGTATTCGTCCAATTCCTGACGCTTTTTCAGCAGGTCAAATTCCTTAAAAGATAACTCCCAAAATTCCGCATCCGTCAGCCCCAAGTCATAACGGCCTATTGCCCATAGGCCGTCTAGCGTTGGGGCGCAACTGCCAAAGGGGGTTCTTTGTCCCCTGTTTTAGCCGGGGTGGAATTATCCGCCACCAGCCCCATTACTTTGGTGGAAAGAACCTGCAAATCTTTATCACTTAACTGCTCGGCCAGTTCTTCTAACGAAAGCGTACACCCGCCGTTTTTAAACGCCGCCCATACCAGCGTTAAAATATCGGTGAGCGAGGGCTTGGAACCCGGCCCAAATGCTTCAAAATAGTTCCTTTTGGTGGCTTGTTCCCAATAGAGCGGAACACGCATAGAAAATTTGAGCGTGTATCCTTTGCCGTTAAGCGTGAAGGTCGTTTCTTTCTTGGACATATTACGCTCCTACGGCATCCGTAAAGGTCGGCTTGCCGGAAATTTTTAACGTAGCCGCAAACGTGAGTTGGCTGTCAATCGTAGCATCGCCCACAGCGCGAAAGGACGAAATCATACAGTTGCAGGCCCACTTGGCACCCGCCGTTTCGCCCGCCGCTTTGGGGAACTCAATCGTAACGGGTACAATGCTTTTGGCAAAAAAGGCCTCGCGCACAGCGGCCTGACCTTCGTCGCCACCCACAAAGTTGCCCTCAATGGTAAAATCCCCCGCATCGGAAATAGACGGGATAAATTCGCGAAAACCGCCTTCCGTGTCGTGATTGGAAACGTCAATCGTTTCGGTGGAAGGCTCAATGCCGCCCACGCTGGACAGTTCCGCCACTGCCTTTTCATTAATTAAAAGTTTTACGCCTAAACCGGCTCTTGCTTTGCTACCCATTATTAATTCTCCTTTGGTATTTGATTTCCACCGTCATACTGAACGCCACATACGGGAAACCGTCGTATGAGACTTGCACGTCCGGCAACAGGGCGTATGTAAAATCCCCGCTGTCTTCCGTAAGTTTATCCAAGGCCTTTTTGGTGTCCTGGATAAAAGAAAGGGTTTTGTCCACCAAGTTTTCTTCGCCCGTTTTGACCACGCCGCCGATAATCCACGTATCGGTGCAGGTAAGCACATTTTGTGCGCGCGTTTCCTCGCGCAGGTTGGTGGGGTAAATTTGCAGGGTGTATTCCGCGGTAATATTACTGCGTAAGCCCTTTAAAACGAGTACATCCTGCACAAATGCCCCCGGCACCGTAAGGAGCGCGTAAAGTGCATTTAAAAAATAAGTAGGTGTCAATTCGTTCATCAGCCCTCCGCCAGTTTGCCCAGTGCGTTTTTTAGTTCCTCAAAAACCGCCTGTTGGCTCTGCTCCAAGGATAAAGACAAATAACGCTTGGCCGGTATGGTTACGCGTTTTTTTAAAACAAACATCGGCACGGGTTTTGTCTTGCCGCCTTGGTACAAAATCAGCGTGCCTTCTTTGGTGCGCTGAAAAAAACCGTTGGGCACTTCCCGCGCCCGCATATTGCCCGCGCCCGCGGAAGACTTGGCGTACTGGGTGGGAATCGTCAGCCATTGGCGGTTGACAGGGCGGATAATGCCGCCCGTTTCCAAAATGTTGGCATAGACCACGGGTTTGCCCGTGCGTTGTCCACTGCCAATATGAGCGGCGAGTTTGCCGTCCTGCTCGCGAACGACGGAGCCTATACTGCTTCGCAATTTACCCGTGGGTGCGTTCAAAATGCCGCCCTTTGTGGTGTTGAGTTTAACCCGGTTTTCCACTAGGAGTGCCGCCCGGCGAAACGCCATAAGCACTTCCGGCGCTTTAAGGGCCCCAATACGCGCGAGCAAGCCCTTAATTTCCTTTAATTCCGCCGGGTTAAACGATAGACTCATAATGCCACCACCGGGCGATATGCGTCTAAAATACGCTGTGCTTCTTTGCGGTAGCGGGAAGCGCGGTCCACAAAGTTGCCGTCCCCGTCCACATAATTGGTGCTGGAATAGGCCGCAATATATTCCGCAATCGCCCACTTTATAAGGGCCGCCTTGATGTCCGCAGGCACCGTTTGGGCGGTGTACTCCGCAAACGAAATCTTGGCATAATTTGCCGCCTGCGGCTGTGCCAACTCAATGCAAGCGGAAATCTGCTCTTTCACGGATTCCGTTTTGGGCTCGTTTGCCAAAAACACCAATACTTCGTCTGCGGTAATCAGGCTCATTTTATTTCATCTCCAACGTAAAATTGCACTTGGGACAGGCAATTTTTTGCCCCGGTTTTACCCGTTCAAACAGCACCGTATTGTGGCAAAACCCGCACACCACCTTCTGCTTGGCCCATTTGGGCGCCGTTTGCTGGTCGGGTTTATCAGCCGGAGCCGTTTCCGTCTTGTCGTTTTGTTCGTTCTTTTTCATAAACGCTCCAACTCCCCCGGTGTTACCCGGGGGAGATTTTTCTGTTTAGGAGGCCGCTTCGCCGGATTTGAGCACCGCAAAAGCAGAGGTTCTGACAGGGTTGCCGCCGACACGCATTTTCATACGATAGCGGATGGTATCCTTGTCAAAGTTGGAATACGGATCGGCTTCAATGGCCAAGGTGTTGGGCATTAAACCAATGTAGTATTTCTTCCAGTCGCCAAACGCAATGACGTTTTTGGCGGCGGTGGAGGCATCCGTTGCACCCGGAGCAAATTCGCTCAAAAAGTACGGCTTGCCCAAAAACGTGGACGGGTCGCCCGCTACGGCATTGGCAAAGAGCGGCACCCCGTCGGTGCTTTTTACTTTGCGCAAGACCGTCAGCGCGTAACTGGACAGGCAGAATTTAGCACGCGCCAAATCGCCGGGTTTTAAAAGCCCGACCAAGTCGGCTACGCTGTCGTAATCCACATCTTTGAGGGCTTTGCCTTTGGCAAGCGCAACGGCTTGTACGCCCGTAGCGGCATTTAAAATACCCTTAAAGTTGGCGGTGTCGCCGGAAATACCGTTGAGCACCACATTGTCAATCAGTTGCGCAATAGCGTAGGTCATTTGGTCCACCAAAATACCCACGAACGAAACTACGCTGTCCTGCAACAGTTCGCTGGACACGCCGTCCGTTAAGGACACCGCCTTTAAAGCCTTGATAACCACATTTTTAAATGTGGGGTTGCTCTTGGTGGCGGCGGTATTTTCGCCCGTAAAAGAGGCCGTGGCAAGGCCGTCTTCCGCCGGGAAGGAAACTTCCGGCGCGGACATCGGGAACACATTGCACTCGCGCATAGCGAAACTGTCGTTACGCACGGCTTTAATGAGTTCCGGCACAATCACGCTGGGCACCAAATAACCGCCGTTGGCGTCCGTGCCTTCCACATTGGCGGCTTTGCAAAAGTCGCTGTAAATGGCCGGGTTGTGCGTGGAAATGGACTTGAACAGGCTAATGCCCCATTTCGTAAACAGGGCCGCGTTAGCGCGGTTCTCTTCCACAGATTTTTCTTGATTTTGGAAGTAGCCTTTTTCCCGCAGAACGGAAACGATTTCGTTTACGTTGGCCCCCAAATGCGTGCCAAAATCCGCCTTGGTTTGAAGCGGATTTCCCACGGGGGCGGATTCCAGTCTGGACACTTTTTCCGTCAAAGCATCCAGTTTGCCGTTGACGTCCTTTTTAAGGGTTTCAACAGCCGCGGCACTCTTTTCCGCCTGCGCGGAAAGGTCTTTCGTGCCATTATCAAACACGGCTTTCGCCAAGTCTTTGATTTCTTGTTCAGTCATTTGTTTACCTCTTGATTAATTTCGGCCAAGGCATTTTTAAATGCTTTGGCGATGGTTTCTTTTTCCCCTTTGCCGCTTTCGGACATAGGCACGGGTGCCGCCGGAGCAGTTGCTTTGGGGGTAAAAATCTTTTTAAGCGCCCGGGGGTTACACGGCACGGCCGCCTGCGAAATTTCCAACAGTTCCACCTTTTTAAACAGATAGCCCGTTACCATTTCGTTGCCCATAGCGTCCTTTTCTTTGATATAGTCGTATTCCAAGGCACGGAACCCTACCGAAAACGCCGCCAATCCCTCTTTGGCTAAGGCAAAGGCCCAATCGGCCGCGTCGTTGCCCTTTTCTACAAAATAAACGGATTTTCCAACCAGGCCGCCGTTTTCTATGTGCAAATCTTCCACGCGCCCAATAATGTTTTTTACGCTGCTATAATTGTGCGAATCCAACAATACAGGGTTCTTTAAAAAGTTCTTTGCCCCGTCCAACAACACATCCGGCGGCAAGACATCTCCGGCGCGGTCTTTCTGCTTGTGCGAAAAGATGGCCTCAATGCTGTTTTCTTCTTCGTTTACCGATTTGACGGTTACCTCAAAAGATAGGTTTTGTTTTTCGTTCATAAGTTCCTCATTTATAGTTGAGTAAAATCGTACAGCGGCAGTTGCACACCTCGCCTGCGTTTATGGCCGCGGGGTCGCCCGGGTGGGAAAGCCCGTTGGAAAACACCTCGTTCGCGGCCCGGGTTTCCCCGTCCAGTTCCGCGTGTGATTCACGCACTTCACTATCGCGGGCCGTCAGCCATGTTTTAGTGGCTCCCAGTTCGGCCGCATATTCCACCGTGCCGCCATTAAGCGCCCCAGTGCTTTCGGTACGGGCAATGTTGCGCGCCCGCATTTTAAAACCGCCTAGCACCTCTGCGGCTAACTTTTCGGCCAAATCCTCATTACTCTGCCCGTCGGCAAGGCCTTGCGTCAAAATGTCCTCTACCTTAGCCCGCGTCGTGTGGTTAATGCCCGTCAAACGCGTAGCCACTTTGCCCAAATAGCGGCGTTCGGCCACCTCTTCCGCCTCTGCTTTAACGGATTTTTGCAACTGTTCCCGGCCAAAGCCAATGCCCACGCGCACCGCATCAGCCACCACCGGGAAAAAGCGTTTTTCAAGGGCTTTATCCTCCGCGCCCCAGTCGTAGGCGTTTAATGTCCCGTCCTTAGCGGCGCGTTTTAAGCGGCTGCCCTGCTCCAAAAAGAAGCGCCCCATTTTCTGCGCCATTAACATTTCCGTACGGATTTGAGTACGGTCAAAACGCTTCCAAACGGTTTCCTTGCGCAAGTCCTGCGTGCTTTTTGTATGCGTGCAAGTACAGGCCTTGGTGTCGTCCGTTTCTGCCGTAAGCCCGGCGCGGTAATCCGAAGCGGGCACTAAGCCAAAATTAATCCACCAATCATCCCCCCACGTTACCGGCTCAAAACCCAAGTTTAAGCGGTCGCTGATTTTGTTAATCGGATACCCGATAGAAGCAAGCGTTTGGGCGGTTTTTACTTTATCGGCAAAATCGGCTTGGAACGCCTCTACATTGTCGTACTTAAAGCGAATTTCCAGTTCCGGTGCAAAGGGGCGGACAACTGACGTATTGAGCGCACTTTCCACCTTGCGCACCATTGGGCGGATGACATTTTGCCAAAAAGTACGCAACTGCCCCATATAGGTGGCGTAGTTGGTGGTGTCCGTCATATTTAAAAGTGCTTTTTGCATTTGCAGGCCGGATAAAATGCGCTCGCTTGTGTTTTTGGAATTTTCCACAAATTCCGCCGTGCCGTTGTTGGTATTGATAGAATACGGTTTAAGCCCGCCGGATAAAAAGCCTGTATTGCCGCGCTTTTCGCTCCCTTTGTGCCCGGCTTCCCACGCGTCTTTGATAGCGTCCATTTGCGTTTTGGTTAAATCTCGCTCTGTCGCCAAAATAAAGGGCGTTTGGGAATTGTTTTCATAAAACGTGCGGTTGGACTTCATGGCGGCCTTATTGGCCTTGATGAGTTCAGCTAGCGGCGTTAAGGGCGAAACGGAGCGGAACATATCCACCGGGTTAAAATAGCGGATATGGATAACATCCTCCGCCGGATAAATCACACCCTTAATGCTCCAAGCCGACACACCCCACGCGTCAAAAGACGCTGCCGCGCAGTCCTTGGGATTAACCGGCCACAACTGGGCGGGCAAATTACGCGTGCCGGCCAGTTGCCCGCGGGATTTTACTTTGAGGATAAAAACCTCGCGGTGGTAAGCCAAAAAGCCGTACACAAATTCCAAAAAAGTATTTAAATCCATTTCCGGGTTGGGACGGTCCAACAGTTCCGAGAGCGGGCGTACCTGTGGGTTATCGCGGTACACTTCGGCATTGTCTTTAAAACGAAAATAGCCCAATTCGGCCTGGGTGGCATTGGTGGAAATAAATAAAATACTTTGATAGACTTCGGGAATCTCCGCAAAGGCACTTGGCATATTGGAACCCACAAGCGGTTGCCAAACCTGTGCGGCCGCCGGAGTTTCGTCCGAATTCCCTTTCTTAAAAAGACTTTTCCATAATTGTTTAATGTTCATATTCCTTATCCCCACAGAACCACCGGTGTATTGTCATTTAAAAGTTGGTTGACGCCGTCGGCCAGACAGTCCACCTGGTCATCGTGCGTGTGCTTCATATCCTGCCGGAAAGCCACACACTCGTCCAAAAATTCATCCATCCCTTCCTGCGGAACAAACACTTTCCCCGCCGCTACATACGGCACAATGTCCAGCACGCGGGAAAACTTATCCTTTTGGCGGGTAAGCGGCACAATCGGCAACGCTTCACGCGCCAGTTCCTGTATAAGACCCGTTCCGCTGACTTTATCCTCAATGTAAAACACGCCCACCGTGCCAAACTGGATACGGATTTGTTGGTAAAACACCCGGGCCGTAGAAAGCAGTTCGGGGGCTTCAAATTTGCCCCGTATTTGGGCTAACAGGTAGGCGTTTCCCTGTACCAATCCCCACGCTTGAAAAACGGTAAAATCGTTGTTTTGTCCCGTTTTTTGCGCCGTATCGGCCACGATTATCACCCGCGTAGGCGGGGCGGGCAGTTCGCTATACCGTTTGAACCACACCAGTTTCAGCACATTGCCGCCTGCCACCGTAGGGCTTTGTTGGTAAAGCGCTTCCCAAGCCAAGGGCCCCAACATTTTCTTTTGTGCTAACAGAAACTCCAAGGAGCGCAATTCCGGAAATAAGGCTTTCCCATCGGGCGCAATAGCCGGATAACGAAACGAAAGCACGCCTTTTATTTCGCGCTTTAACGTGCCGATTAAATCGTCCACATGCCAGCGGCTGTGCACCACCACAATCATACTGGGCGTTTGGCGGCGGCTGACAATATCTGCCCGGAAACGGTCTAAAATCTTATCCCGCATTGTTTGACTGTACGCCTCTTCCCGGTTGCGGTAGGGGTCGTCAATCAAAGACACGTGAGACGGGTGCCCAATGTTCCCTGCCCCCATTAAGCGGAAATCCACCTGCCCGCCTGCCGCTCCGTCCGGCGTTAGCAAAACAAGCGTTTGGATGTTTTCCGTCTGTCCGCCCCCGGTACGCGGCCCAAATATGGACTGGTACCGCGGAGAGCGTAAAATCATCTTTACAGCAAGCGACGTTTCAAAGAGCAATTTATCCGAGGCGGTGTAGTAGTTAAACCGTTTGTCGGGGTGTAACCCTACCAACCACGCCAAAAAATGCCGCATAAGGGTGGATTTGCCGTGCTGGACGGGTGCCTCCACCGTGGCGACGGGTAAGCCGCCATTTAAAAACTGCCAATACACTTGGTACTGCAAAAAATCGCAAAACGCTTTGACCCACCAGTTTGTTTTTTGCTCTACACCGCTGACGTATCGGTAGAACAAATAGAAATCACTTTGTAGCGCCCGGCGCATTTTGCTTTGCAACATACACGCGCTCCGCCATTATCTTTTTAAGGTCGCTTTCCGAAATTTTCTCGGTTTTAAGGGTCAAATCTACCTTGCTTTCTGCCGGGGACAACATTTCTACAAGTTTAAGGGCCGCATCCACCTGCTTGCCGTTCATCCCGGCGGGATTCTTTTCCAGCAAATAGGTGCGCAGGCGGCGCGCTAATGCTTCCATAGCCACTACTTTTTCGCCCGTTTTGGTGGAGATTACCTCTGCAAACACGTGCGCTAAATTATCCTTTAAGCGGTTGCGTTCGTGCCACTTGTACAGGCCCGCGCTTTTGGCCGCAGGCGAAGGCTGATTGGTCGCCGAAAAGCGGCACTCTTTGGGTGGCAATTTGCCGTTTTTGCCCACACGCTCTTTTTTAGGCATAGGCACCCCCTTGCCGAAAATGACACAAAGGGACGGCCCCGGTGTAAAATAAGGGTTTAAAAAAGGGTTGGATTTTGTTTTTAGGGTGCAACGAAGCCAGGGTAACGGAATGGTTGGTTTTGTTCCATTTCCCCAAGCCGGAAAGGTTTATTTGGGAAAGATAATTTTTTGTCTGCACCCGGGAACTCCCGGGGACGACATCCGCTTCTAAACGCAAAAAGGAACGACCCCTTTTGGTTTAGGAGACGTTCCTTTTGTGGATAGCACTAATAGTATAACTAATCAAACATTATTTTGCAAGGGGTTCCTAAAACAATCCTTTTTTGTATGTTTTTTGAAATCGGACAAAAGAAACTATCGTCCACAAAGAAAAAAAACCAAATAACCCTAAAACTCCTATTTTGGTATATAAGAAATAATCCAAGAAAGAGGCTGCCACCACCCCCAGCATAAGACATGCTAAACCCCAAAAGAAAAGGTTTATTCCGATAATTGAAAAAAATAAATTCATATACAAAATAATTCCGCCTACTTCCACGTCAGCATTTTCTTCTCCGGTCACAAAGGCATCATTCAAAATTTTGATATGTTCTTGATCTTGATTCAAAATCATAGCAGAATGTCGTTCCTGCTCAAATAATCCCCAAATTAATAAAACGATTGAAGACAAGAGACAAAGCCAGCCAGCAAACCAAAAAGCCTCTCCTTCCATTTTCCTTTCTTCTACAAAAAAGCGAAATAGAGGAATACTTCCAAATAATAAAGTGGTTGAAAGTGTTAAAACTATTTTGATAATTTGCAACCACAAAGCATTTATTTTATCAATCCGACCTTCTATTTTAGAAAGGCAAAAAGAAATCGTATTTTTAATTTCATTTCGAGGGATAATTATTCTCATCAAAAACTCCTTATAATGTTTTAACTTACATTCACTCTACCCAATACGAAGAAACTTTGCAAATTCCGTCTAAAAAGCGATGCTTTGGGGCAAAAAAATCCCCGCCGAAGCAGGGGATAAATTAGAACAATTTACTTCTTATTAATCTTTTGGTTGAACGCATCTATACCTGATTGAGGCACTACCATTTTTTCCATTTCCAAAGCAGGTGTAGAGGTTTTTATAAATAATACTCTATTCCTTTCCACCTTCCAACAAAACCCTCCCATAATAATAACTACCAAGAACACAAGGAAACAAATACCACACAACTTTTTAACCCCCCGTTGCGGTTCATTGGCTTGAATAAAATTATGAAAAACGTGCAAAAAAGCGAACAGACACAAGCAAAACACGCTAATAAAAAGTGAAGCATGGTAGACATTTTTTATTTGCAAGGCCACTGACGCTGAAACGGAAATAAAAGTAAATAAAGTAACAAAAATTCCCAAAAGTTCAATATTATTTTTCGTTTGTCTTGATAAGTTTCTTTCTATCTGTTTGATTTTATTTGCCAGTTTCTCTTGTTGTTTTTTAGAAGCATCCGCTAATTTTTGTTTTTCATCAATAGCTGCCATTAGTTGCGCTATATTCTCTTTGAATTGTTGATAGTCGTCAGAAATTTCTT
>NZ_DBMCTG010000017.1:0-24464 GCF_056976295.1 Candidatus Avelusimicrobium sp. | reverse complement strand
ATTGATTACGCCTGTGGCTATGGAAGAAGGTTTGCGCTTTGCAATCCGCGAAGGTGGCCATACGGTAGGCGCCGGTGTTGTAACCAAAATTATTGAGTAGTAAAATTGTTTAGTTCACTGTGGCGGGGGCATTTAACTATGCCCCCGCAGATAGCGTGAACAGCAATATTTTTAGAGATTTGTTCTCTCTTTTAAGGATAATAAGATGGCTAACGAAAGAATTACAATCGCGCTGGTTTGCACCGAATGCAAGAATAAAAACTATTACCAAGTGCGCGGTAAAAAGAAAGAATACAAGTTGGAAGTCAACAAGTTCTGCAAAAAATGCGGAAAAAGCACCAAGCATAAAGAAGGCAAAGCCTAAGATTTTTTGTGGGAGCGTCGGTTAACTGGTAAACCACCGGTCTCCAAAACCGGGACTGAAGGTTCGAGTCCTTCCGCTCCTGCCAGGTTTTATATCAAGGAAAACGGATATTTATGAATAAAGCAATTAATTTTCTCAAACAATCTGTTGGTGAACTGAGAAAATCCACCTGGCTTTCCAGACAGGAAGTGGTGCAATCCACTATCCTCGTTATGATTGTAGTGGCGTTGGTGTCTGCGTATGTCGGCGTCATTGACTTTGGCCTGACCAAAGTGTTGGGCGCAGTAGTCGGGGGTCGCTAATGGAAGAAAAAGCGTGGTACGTCGTGCATACCCAAACGGGGCACGAGGACAAAGTAAGAGAAAAAATCCTGCTTAATATTGACATCCAGGGCTTTGGGGACCGCGTTTTTCAGGTCCTGGTTCCCACCGAAGAAGTTGTTGAAGTCAAACAAAACAAGAAAATTTTACGCAAACGGAAATTTTTCCCTGGTTATGTGCTGGTACAGATGTTAATGACCAGCGAAGCATATTGGTTTATTAAGAATATTACGGGCGTAACCGGTTTCTTGGGTGATCCTAACCCCGTTCCGCTGCCGGAAGAAGAAATTGCCGGTATCGTGGAACTTACGGATAATCCCTCCGGTAAACCCAAACACGTGGTGGAATTTGAACGCGGCGAAAGCGTCCGTATTACGGAAGGTCCGTTCAAGCATTTCATCGGTGAAGTGGAAGAAGTCAACGAGCAGAAGAATAAACTGAAAGTAATGGTTACGGTCTTTGACCGCAAAACTCCTGTGGAAGTG
Organism: Candidatus Avelusimicrobium sp.; assembly: GCF_056976295.1. NCBI lineage: Bacteria > Pseudomonadati > Elusimicrobiota > Elusimicrobia > Elusimicrobiales > Elusimicrobiaceae > Candidatus Avelusimicrobium > Candidatus Avelusimicrobium sp. The sequence continues at coordinate 23,295 of NZ_DBMCTG010000017.1, read as the reverse complement.
GACTTCTTGCAAGTAGAAAAGAACTAGATTTTACCGCAGTAAAGCAGTAAAAAATACGGAGTAACAACAAAATGGCAAAAGAGAAAAAAATTAAAGGTTACATCAAATTGCAGATTCCTGCCGGTGCCGCTAACCCGGCCCCGCCTGTGGGTCCGGCTTTGGGCCAGCACGGCGTCAACATTATGGAATTTTGCAAACAATTCAACGCCAAGACGGCTAAAATGGAAAAAGGTATCAAGATTCCGGTCATCATTACTGTTTATGAAGACCGCTCTTTCACCTTTATTACCAAGATGCCGCCTATGGCTGTGCTGATTATCAAGGAATTGGGCCTGGCCAAAGGTTCCGGCGCTCCCCACAAAGATAAAGTCGGCAAGATTACCCAAGCCCAGTGCGAAAAAATCGCTGCGCAGAAATTGCCCGATTTGAACACGAAAGATGTCAAACAGGCCGCCGAAATGGTAAAAGGCACCTGCCGCAGTATGGGTGTGGACGTAGTAAAATAAATTTAAACTGAGGGAGGGCGAAAACGCCCGTTAAAACCTAAGGAGTATTTAAGATGGGAAAAAGATTGGAAGCCGCACAAAAGACGTACGACAAGTCCAAAGTTTACACGATGGCCGAAGGTGCTCAAATCGTAAAAGATAACGCCAAAGCCAAATTTGACGAAACCGTTGAAATCCACGTGAAACTGGGCATTGATACCAAAAAAGCCGACCAGCAGGTCCGCACCACCGTCGCTTTGCCGCACGGTACGGGCAAGACCAAACGCATTGCCGTTATCGCCAAGGGCGAACACGCGCAAGAAGCCCAACAGGCCGGTGCCGACAGAGTCGGTTGTGAAGACATTGTGGAAGAAGTGCTCAAAGGCAAAATTGACTTTGATGTACTCGTTGCCACCCCGGACACGATGAGAGATTTGGCCAAAGCCGCCAAAATCTTGGGTCCGCGCGGTCTTATGCCGAACCCGAAAAGCGGTACTGTAACCTTTGAATTGGCTAACACCATCAAAGCGTTGAAAGCGGGCCGCATTGAGTTCAAAGCCGATGCGTACGGTATTGTGCACGCCATCATTGGCAAAGCGTCCTTTGACGCCGCCAAACTGGCCGAAAACGCCAAGGCAGTAATGGATACTATCCTCCGCGTGAAACCCAGCACCTCCAAAGGTGTGTATGTGCAGAGCGTATCGCTCAGTTCTACTATGGGACCTGGCGTATTTGTCAGTTACAAATAAGTTCTCTTTTGCACACAAAAACCCCGCGACTTTACGGTTGCGGGGTTTTTTGTGCCTGTCTGATAAAACACCTCCGGCGAACTCTGTGGTGTTTTTTCCTCATCCCCAAATGTTTCAATCGGGGCTTTAATAACAGCAAACTGAAATTCTGCACGCGCCGCATCAGCAGACTTTTGGAAAGGAGGGAGAAAAACGGTTTTTATACATTTTTCTCAAAATAACTTTGCTATTTGCTATTATCTTTTTATAATATAAAAAAGCCGTATTAAAGGGGAAATTATATGACAAAATTTTTAGCCCGCACGCTTTGTATTTTCACTTTTTGCTTGTCTGCCTCTGTACTGTTTGCACAAGGGCGGCCTCTTCGCCAGGCTCCCAGTACGCTTACCAAAGCGGTCAAGGCAGCGCACCCCAAAGTGCCGGGCCGGATCTTTTCTTTTCCCCATTTGGAAAAATTGCTGATACAGCGGGAGTTACTTACGCGCCAAGCCTTGGATAAATTGCCGCTGGCGGAGAATTTGCTTTTGCCGGACGAAAAGCCTGCTCTTGCCGTTAGCGGCTGGCCGTGGAAACGCGAACCGTTGGGCCCGTATATGGAACTCCCGTTTTTTAGAAAATTATCGCCCGAAGCCCAGCGTAATTATTTCCTGTCAGCCAATAACCGCGCCATTGCCACTTTGTGGAAACAGCGAGCGGCTTTGTTTAAGGCCATAAAAGCGCGGCAAAACGAATTTTTAACGCAAAAGATATCTAATCCCACCCAGGAGCCTTTCGTGCAAATGGCGGCCCAAATCGGCCCGGAAATCAATCAAGTAATGATAGGAGAAATACACGATTATACCTGGTTGCAGCCCGGCATAAGTTCCTTTTTGGAAGCCTTGCGGGCCAAATACCCGAAGCGCCAAATGGTGTTGGTAACGGAATTTTTGCCGCGGGGCAAAAAAAATATGCGCCCCGCTCGGGATTGGATGCGGCAGGCTAACCCGGAATACGAAACCCTGTTCAATAATGCCACCCGTTTGGGCATACGCATTAAAGGGCTGGAAAGCAATTATATATATTTCCACACGCCGCCAAAAATGGAAATCCCCGGCGTAACGCCAGAGGAAGAAGTGAATATGTGGAGCACTCCCGAAGGGATGCGCGTGCGTAATGCGGATTGGTATCAGGCCATAGCCGAATACCGTAAGGAAATGCCGGATGCTTTGTTTATTGTGTATGCGGGAGCGGCCCATTTGGATTATTCCTACCTTTCTTCTCTCTCCCGTCGTTTTCCGCGCGAGGAAACCTTTATCGGCATGATTTACCCGTATGTGCCGGACGGGAAAGAAATAATGACGTGCGATAATATAGATGAGGTTTTGCCTGCTTTAAATACGGTAAAGTACCTGTCGTGGCCGTCAAAAGACTTACGAAATTTGGCGGGGTTTGATGTGCGTATTAAACTGCCCGAGCCTGCCAAACGGGAAACGAAATGAAGCGGATTTTTTTCCATATTTTCTTTTTATTTTGCACCACTCTTTGCTGGGGACAGGTAAGTATTTTGTCGGTTACGGATGAAGATAAGCACAAAACAAAGGAAGATTTTTACCATACATTTGAATATTTTATTAAACCGGCTGGCGGCGGGCAGCAAAACAAGTGCCAGGCTACGCGGATTGGGCGGCGGTGGTTCGCCACAGCGGCGCATTGTGTCGCGCAGACGTGCCAAAAAGGATGTACAATTCAAATGGATTTATTGGAAAGGCCCGTGTCCGCCTTGGCAAGTGTTACGCATACGCCCAAAAAACCGGCGGTATTTGTCCACCCGGAATATTCGTCCAAAGTATTTGTCAAAAATGATTTTGCCCTTATCCGCCTGGATTTGGACAGGACCTCCCTGGCCTATTACCGGCACGCTACTAAAAAGCAGTCCTACAACCGGGCGCTGACTGCCCAGCAGTTTGCCGCATATTTAGAGCGGAACCGAAAGGTTAAAAGCCAGTTTACGCATATCAAAAGCCCCGAACTGCCCCCGTTGGTTTTGTTTGATAATTTTAACGCCATTATTGATCGTAAAATTTCCGTTATTTCCATTTTTGGCGGCGTGCGCAAAATAGAGCCAGACCCATATGTTGTGCATTATGTAAAAGCCCTGGGGTTTGCTTACACCAAGAACTTTGGCATCCGCAAAGGGATGAGCGGCTCGGGCGTAATGACCAATACCGGGGAATTAATAGGCATTGTGTCTGGCAATATGACCTCCGCCCACTGGGAGAAAAAGAAAGGCGGCGAAAAAGTTCCCGCAGTAGAGGAATTGTTTATGTTCCCTGTATTTAATGCGGACGTGGCTGCCTTTATGGAACAGACTATGGGGAGCGATTATTATAAATTAACTTGGAAAAATGCCTATCCTTCTTTTGTATATAAGTCCCGGCGCAATTATGCTTCCGTCATAGAATCTGTTAATTATATCAATAAACAAAAATCTAAGTAAAAGCCCCGGTGGAAAACGATTACACCCCACATCATTTGTACACTCAATTAAAAAAGCCCCCGGTGAAATGGGGGCTTTTTAAACTAATTGTTCTTGGCTTCCCGCTTGGCCTTTCTGCGGGCGTTGCGCTTGTCCAAACGCTCCTGCTTGGTCGTGCGCCGCTTATAACCGGCGTGTTCGGGTGTGGTCGGGGCTTCGTTATCAAAGTCGCCGTTCCACTCAAACTCCCGTCCGCCTACTACCAAGGAATCGCCGTCCTGCACTCCGTATTTAAGGAGTGCTTTTTCCAATCCTATTTTTTTGAAGATACCGCGCAAGCGCGCAATGGCTTCGGGCTGGTTAAAATTCGTCATCGCGATAAACTCTTCCACTTTTTTGCCTGTAATGTGGATGACGTCTTCTTCGTCGCGGAAAATGGAAAAAATCGGTTCTACCCGGTGCGTAACGGCGGATTGCTTTGTTTCTGCCGGAGGTTCAACCGGGGTAGCGGCCAAAATTTTAACCACTTCATCCAATACTTTGTTTACGCCCTCGCCGGTAGCGGCGGACATTAGCATTACTTTGTGCTTTTTAAACTTCTTTTTAATGGTTTCGTATGCTTTTTGCGCTTCGGGCAAATCCATTTTGTTTACTACGATAATACGCGGTTTGGCAAACAGTTTTTTATCAAAGGTTTTTAATTCGTTTTCAATTACTTTTACCGATTTTTCCGCGTCCATCCCGTTAAATCCTTCCGGGTCCACCAAGTGCAAAAGTACGCGGGTGCGCTCAATATGCTTTAAAAATTGCGTGCCAAGCCCTTTGCCCTCGCTGGCTCCTTCAATAATACCCGGGATGTCGGCAGTTGCAAAACTGAGGCCCTTGTGCAAGGTGATGCCCAGATTAGGGTTCAAGGTGGTGAACGGGTAATCTGCAATACGCGGCCGGGCGGCGGAAATGCGGCTTAAAAAAGTGCTTTTGCCTGCATTGGGGAATCCGACCAGTCCCAAATCCGCCAAAACTTTGAGTTCCAAAAAGAGAGTTACTTCTTCGCCGGGTTGACCGTTTTCAGCAATGTGGGGGGCGGTGTTGTTGCGGGTCTTAAACGACTGGTTGCCGCGCCCGCCCATACCGCCTTTGGCGACGGTAAATTGCTGTCCGGCTTCGGTTAAATCTACCAGAATTTGCCCGTCCTTTTTAACGATAGTACCGCACGGCACGCGGACGATTTTATCTTCTCCCGCGCGGCCTGTTTTATTGTAAGTGCCGCCTTTTTCGCCGTTTTGGGCTTCAATGTGCGGGTTGTACGCCAATTCCAGAAGCGTAGTTAAATTGGGGTCGGCCTGCAAAATAATGTCGCCCCCTTTGCCGCCGCAACCGCCGTTCGGGCCGCCAAACTCAATAAATTTTTCGCGGCGGAAAGATAAGCAGCCGTCCCCGCCTTTTCCGGCGGTGAGGTAAATTTTAACACGGTCTAAAAAACTTCCGGATTGCATAAATTCGTCCTTTCTATACTTAAATCGTTTTGGCCGAAAGCAAATTAATATTCGGTTTGGGCCAGCAGTTTTTTGGATAAACGGCGTTTCGCCTTTGTGCGCGCCCTTTTTACTTTGGCCCGCGCAGGCGACTTGGTGCAGGTGTAAACCCACTCGTCTTGCGAAACGTGCAGTTCGTCCTTTTTCATTTTCTTATTGTATCATACGGGAGATTTTTTGTCCCGCTGAATAACTACAAAAAAAGCGGCAGGAGAACCCCCTGCCGCTTTTTAAACTGTGAAGCGCTTATTTGGCCGCGTCGGCTTTTTTGGCTTTGGCGGGAGCCTTTTTCGCAGCCGTTTTCTTGGCGGCGGGCTTTTTGGCGGCTTTTACAGCCGGTTTTTTAGCAGGCTCTTTGGCTTCTTTGGTTTCCGCAACTTTCGGGTACACGGAAATTTGCTTTTTGCCTCTCGTTACCCATTCAAAAGTAACAATGCCGGCAACGCGGGCAAAAAGGCTGTCATCGCTGCTTCTTGCCACGTTGGTACCGGGCAAGAATTTGGTACCGCGTTGGCGGACGATGATTTCCCCAGCGTTTACAAACTGGGAGCCGTAGCGTTTAATGCCTAAACGCTGGCCGTGGCTGTCTCTTCCGTTGGAGGAAGAACCTTGTGCTTTTGTATGTGCCATAGTTTAGTCTCCCAAGTTATGCTAACTGGATATCCGTAATTTTAATTTGCGTTAAATCCTGTCTGTGGCCGATGGTTCTTTCGTAACCTTTTTTCGGTCTCTTTTTGAAAACGAGGATTTTCGGACCTCTCAAATGTTTTACCACTTGAGCGGTGACCTTGGCCGTGTTACCGGCTTTGGCATCTGCCGAGGTACCTTCTTCGTTAGCGGCCCAGAGAACTTTCAGTTCAATGTTGGCGCCGGCTTCCGCGTCCAGTTTTTCAACCTGCAGATTTTGACCGGGTTTAACCCAGTACTGTTTTCCACCAGTTTCAATAATTGCGTACATAAGTTTATTATACCAAATAAAGAGACACCTCTCCTGCCCCCTTTTACCTTGCGGTGCGGGGCCAAAAGGGCGTTCTCCCTTAATTTGTATATATATTATAACATAAATTTTGCGCTTATGGCGGGGTGTTATTTTCGGCAGACGTGCAGGCAGAGTGCAAATTTAATAAAATATAATAAAGAGATTTGAGGACTATGCCTACTAAAATGAAAGAAGATTATTATCAAATCCTCGGTATTGAGCGCACCGCCACCGAGGTAGAAATTAAGTCTGCGTTCCGGCGACAGGCTATGAAATTCCACCCGGACAGAAATCCGGGCAATAAAGAAGCCGAAGAACAATTTAAAAAAGTAAACGAAGCGTTTTCCGTTTTGTCTGATCCGCAAAAAAAGCAGATGTATGACCAATACGGCCACGAGGGTGTATCGGGCGCAGGCGGTTTTGGCGGCTTTAATGCAGGGGGCTTTGGGGATATTAACGATATCTTCGGCTCTGTGTTTGGCGATATGTTCGGCGGGGCATTTGGCGGCGGACGCCGCGGAGCACCGCGTGCCCAACGGGGGGAAGATTTAAAGTTGGATGTTACCCTGACTTTGGAGGAAGCGTTTGCGGGTAAAGAAGTGCCCGTAGATTATACTCGCCTAGACAACTGCGCCGAGTGCGACGGTTCCGGTGCAGCCCCGGGCTCTGCCCGCAAGACGTGCCGCTCCTGCAACGGAACGGGCACGGTAACGTATTCGCAAGGATTTTTCAGTATGCGCCAAGTTTGTCCCGATTGTGGCGGCAAAGGTACGGTGGTGGAAAAACCGTGTTCCTCCTGTAAAGGTAGCGGTACCAAACGCGTAAAAGAAAATATTACTGTTAAAATTCCCTCCGGTGTGCGTACGGGTGTAACCTTGCGCGTGTCCAACGGGGGCGATATCGGTACCAACGGCGGCGGTTTCGGCGATTTGTATGTAGAAGTGCGCGTTAAAGAGCATAAAATATTTAAGCGTGCGGGAGATGATTTGCTGATTGATGCGCCGATTACTTATCCTCAGGCGGTTTTGGGCGGCAGTATTAAGGTGCCAACGATTGAGGGAAAAGAAATTGAGGTTACAATTCCCAAAGGCACACAGTTTGGCTCTGTGATTAAAGTGCAGGGGAACGGGATGCCTCGCCTGGGGAAAAAGGGTTTTGGCGATTTGCTCGTCAATGTGAAAATTGAAGTGATTAAAAAGCCGACGACCCGCCAAAAGGAACTGTTGGAGGAACTCGCCAAGGAAACAGGCGGCAAAAAGAGTTTCCTCAAAGAGTTGTTTTCGTAAGGTTTATAAAAACAAAAAAGCGGTCTGCCTTTTATCGGCAGGCCGCTTTTTTGTGCAAATCAAAGGACCAACAGTTGGGTGGAGTGCAAAAGTTGTTTGGCTTACTCAATTATTCCGCCGCCGAGAACAATGTCCCCGTTGTACATTACGGCCGACTGCCCCGCAGTAATAGACATTTGAGGTTCGTCAAACGCTGCTTCTATGCGCCCATTTTCAAGCACGCGTACGGTGGCTTTGGCCGGGTTGTGCAAGTTGCGGATTTTAATTTCGCACCGGAACTCTTGCGCGGGTGCTTCTCCCACCACCCACGACACCTTATCTGCCGTTAGTTTTTGGGAGTATAAGGCCTCTTTCGGCCCGATAACCACTTGGTTTTTGGCCGCATCTAACCGCACCACATACATCGGCGTTTTAAAGCCGCTAATACCAAGCCCCTTGCGCTTGCCGATGGTGTAGTGCCACAAACCTTCGTGGCGGGCAACCGCTTGTCCGTCCAGCGTAACGATATCGCCCGGCTTGCTGGGGAAGTTTAACAAATCGTTGTAATCCCCGCAGTAAAAGTCCTGGCTGTCCTCTTTATCGGCTACTTCCAGCCCGGCCTTGCGCGCAATTTCGCGAATTTCGGGTTTGGTCATTTCGCCCAAGGGGAACAGCACGCGGGAAAGTTGCCGCTGGGTTAAGCGGTGCAAAAAGTAACTTTGGTCGCGCGATAAATCTTTGGCTTTTTTCAATAAATATTTGCCCGATTTTTCGTCAAACTCCACGCGGGCATAGTGTCCGGTGGCAAATTTATCAAATTTAATTCCTTGCTTTTCGGCGGCGCTGGGCAAAACGCCGAATTTAATCAAACTGTTACACAGTACGCACGGATTCGGTGTGCGCCCGCAGGAATATTCCAGGCGGAAATTATCCAATACGGCGCGGCGGTACGGGTCCCGGCAGTCCACTTTTACAAAGTCAATGCCGAGTTTGCGGGCAATACCTTCCACCTCTTGTAAATCTTCTTTTTCGGGAGATAAACACGCGTTTTTTTGGTATGGCCCCTCTGGTACCGGGAGCGACGGGTCCCATACAATCATCGTAGCGCCGATGACGTGGTACCCCTTGTCTTTTAAAATAACGGCCGAAGCGGCGGAATCCACCCCGCCGGATAGGCCGATTAGGATTGTCTCTTTTTCCATCAATTCCCTCTTTATGTTAAATTGTACTTTAGGTTGAAAGCCAAAAGGACACTATATTATAGTATTTCCCCTTGTGTGAACGCTACCCATAACCCATAAAAATACCCGGCGGGATAGCCGGGTATTAAATCAGTTGCTTTGGTTTTGCTCCGCCGCGGGGACGGGGGCTGAAACCTCGTGATTGGCGGGATTATTGTTATATAATTTACGCACGGAGGGGTAAATCTTTTTGAACGCCGCCACAATGTGCGGGTCAAACGATTTACCGGATTCTTCCAAAATATACGCGTAGGCATCATCAGTCTTCCACGCTTTTTTATATACGCGGAACATACATAGCGCATCAAACACATCGGCCACCGTTACAATGCGGGCCTCTATCGGTATTTCCTCGCCCTTTAACCCTTTGGGATAGCCCGAACCGTTCCATTTTTCGTGGTGGTAGAGGCTCATCTTGTGAGCGATTTTAAGCACTTGGGAGTGCGCCCCTTCCAAAATGCGCCCGCCGTAAATGGTGTGCGATTTCATTATTTCAAATTCGTCGGGGGTGAGTTTGCCGGGTTTTAGCAAAATGTTATCAGCCAAAGCCACCTTGCCGATATCGTGCAAGGGACTGGCGTTTTTAATCAGTTCGGCATCGTGCTTGTTAAGCCCCAAGGCCAGGGCCAGTAAATAGGAAATAATACTGATATTTTTTAAGTGGGCGCGGGTGTCCTGCTGGTCGCGGTATTCGGCGGTAACGGCCAGCCGGTAAATGGTTTCCAACTGCGCAACGTGGACGTCTTGGTACAATTTGGCGATTTCAATTGCGCTGCCCGCCAAGGTGGCAAGCAAGAGTAAAATTCCCTCGTCTTTTTTGTCAAAGGGGGTTCCGTCGGCCTTGTTGGCTACCTGAAAAACACCTAACACTTTGCCCGAATTGTTTTTAAGCGGAATAGCCAGCATAGAGTGGGTGCGGAAATCAGTTACCATATCCACATCCATAGAAAAACGCGGGTCCTCATAAGCATTGGGCAAGTTGATAGTTTCGCCGGTGCGGGCTACCAAAGAAATTACCCCGTTGCCGTTGAGCGGTACGCGGATTTCGGTATGTTCCAAGCCCCGCCCTTGGGCAATTTTAGACCACAGTTCGTTTTTTTCTACATCTTTTAAATAAATGGTGCACCGCCCTACGTCTAACATTTTGGTAATTTGTTGGGCGATGATATCCAGTAGTTTATCTAATCGGAGTTCGCAGGAGATGCGCGCCCCGAATTCCACCAATAAGTTTAACTTCTCTTCGGCGGAAAGTTTGCCGTTTTCCGGCCTAAATGATTGCATATGCTTCTCACCCGTTTAAGCGTACGAAGTGGTCTGCCTTGGCTGACGGATAAAACTTTTTCAAATAAAAATTTAATTCCAAGACGGACAGCCCTGACAATGTAAACACAGTCCCTGTCTGTGTCCGGGCGGTGCTTTGCACGGCGCGGAGCCAAATTTCGGGCGCGCAGTTAAACCGTACAAAACTATAACCGAACGCGGGAGAATCCGCATCCTTATACAAACACTCTACAAAATTTTTCTTAAAAAGTGTCTTTAAAGTTGTTTGAGCCTTGTCAAAAACTTTGCCCTCACGCAAAAAGAGAGCCCCTTTGTCTAACCGTACGGGCGCATTTTTAAAGTTTTCCGCGCCGGCCGGCTTGCGGGGCAAAATGTCCGTAACAAATTTAAGATTCTTGGCAAATTCCTGCGCTTTTTTGTGCCATTTCGGCCACGCGGTAAAAAGTTGCCCCGCGCGGGACAGAAAGAGATATACATCTATGCTGTCTGTCAGCAAGGGGAGTTTTCCGGCTGTTTCCCAGCGGACCAGCAGCCTTTTAACCGTGCGGCGGCTTTGGCGCAGATTTCCATATACATAATCAAACAGACCGCTTGGTGTGTTGTTCCATACGGCGGTGCGGTATTTTTGGTTGGCGGTTTTTAAAACCGTTGCGGCTAAATCAGGGATGCAAAATTCCGCTTCCAGCGAGGGCAAATAAATGAGCGATGGCTTTTCGGGCGCGGTGGAAATACCCTGCTGTTTAAGCACTTTTGCAAGGGATGGGGTGTGGCGGGGAAGAATTTGGCTTGCATAATTTACCCACCCAAAGCCGCATAAACGGGCGAGGCCGGTTTTGTTTGCCATAAAAACAATTCCGCACACCCGCAAAAAGACTCCCAGCCGTACTAGGCGGCTAAATAAGCGCGGGTGCTTTGTGCGCCAGGCAAGAAGCGTAAACAAAGTTTTAGGCAAGGTGTTTAGTTGTAAGGTCCGGCGCAGTTCCAGCATATGTTCGGCCGTTGGAATTTTGCCTGCACAGGCTTGCGTACAACGTCCGCACAACAGACAGGAGTTGACGGTTCGTTCCAACAGCGCGCGGCTGTTTTTTACGTTTAATTTTTTTTCGGCTATCAAGCGCGCCAGTTGATTGCGCCCGCGTGGAGAAAAAGTTTCCTCATGGGTCAGCCAATAGGTTGGGCAGGCTTGCTGGCAACTTCCGCAACGGTTGCAAAAGCAAAGGGAGTCATATACGCTTCTTTCGCCAAACGGTGTATCCAACAGCGTTAAATGCCGTTTAGGGTGCAAGGGGTCTAGTTGTGGCGGAATCAAATCAAACATTTTTTTCTCCTGCCAAAATAGGGAATAAATCCCCGGGGTCTAATTGCTTCTTAATAGAAGCCCAGAGCAAATGGCCGTTTTCGCGCACAAACGGCTTTTCCGGGGCTGCGGGAACGGGCTTGGCATAGATTTTGAAAGTCAGCCGGGTTACAAGGCCCAAAGTTCCTTGTGAGCCTGCAAACAGGCGGGTTAAATGATATCCGGCGGCATTTTTCATTAGTTTGCCGCCATAGCGGACGAGCGAGCCGTCCGGCAAGAGGGCTTCTATCCCCAAAACCTGCGCGTAAAAGGACGGCAGAGAGCCGGAACAGAAAGCCCCGCCCAAAGTTCCCTTGCCGTTAGGCAAAATGCTGTAAACCCCGGCTTGTGTTAAGGCGCGTGCCAAATTTTTTAATGTAACGCCCGCCTCGGCGGTTACCGTGTAATTAGTCTTATCTATTTCCAAAATTCGGTTTAGCGTTTGGGTGGAAAGCGCGTTGGCTCCCTTGGTTTTTAAGCGGGAGTTTTCCCCGGTAATCAGGCACGGCGCGTGTGCTTTTTTGCGCAATAAAATTTTTTCTGCCAGTTGTTTTGTTGCGGCGGATAAGGGTGCTTGTTCCCGGGCTTTTTCCGCATAATTAACCGGAATTAATTTAAGCGGATTGGCTAAATTATCCGGGTCAAAGGCGTGCTTGATTTGCGCAAAAAGGTCCAAGGTCGGTTTATCGTATTGGTAAGCCATTACGGCGCGCTTTTCTACGCCTACTCCGTGTTCTCCCGATACAGTGCCCCCGCAATCCACGCAAGCCTGTAAAATTTCTTTTAGTGCTTTTGTTACGCGGACGGTGTCCGGACGGTTTCGCTCGTCAAAGATAATTTGCGGGTGAAAATTACCGTCGCCCGCGTGGAAAAGCAAACTTGCGTAAATGTGTTGTTCGTCCAAAATACGGCGCACCTTTTCTAATGCGCGCGGAAGTTCGCTCCGCGGTACGGTGCCGTCGCCCACCATTACATTGGGGGCCAAGCGGGCCATTGATGCATATGCCGCCCGTCGGCCGAACCATAACTTTTGGCGTTCGGCTTCCGTTTTAGCCGGCAAAAATTTAAGCGAGTGATTTTTCAGGCAAATATCTTCCAACTGTTTTTCCTGCTCGGAAATTTCAGCGGGAGTGCCGTCCAACTCTAAAATCAGCAGGGCTTTTGCGTCCAACGGGTAGCCCGCGTGGGCAAATTCCTCCACGGCGCGGGTGGTAACGTCATCCATGGCTTCCACACACCGCGGGATAATGCCCTCAGCGGCTAAATCGCTGACCGTTTGCACACTGTCTGCAAGAGAGGGGAATGTTACCAAAAACGTTTTAATATGCTTGGCCGCGGGCAGAATCCGCACTTTTAATTGTTTAATTATGCCGAGCGTGCCTTCACTCCCGGCAATAAGTCCAATAAAATCCGGTCCGCCGTCTTGGCGGGATAAATGAAGTTCCGTTCCGTCGGGCAACACGAAATCAATTTCCAAAACGTGGTCTATGGTGCCGCCGTATTTCATACAACGTGCGCCGCTTGCGTTTTGGGCCAGGTTGCCGCTTAACGTGCAAACGCGCTCGCTGGCGGGGTCCGGCGCGTAAAAGAAGCCAAGCGGAGCAAGGGCATCTTGCAGGTCTCCCCCGGTAACGCCCGGCTCTACCCACGCAAACCCCTCTTGGGTGTTTATTTGTAAAATTTTGTTTAGCGGAGCCACATTTAAAATAATGCCCCCGTTTAAAGCGGCGCAACTGCCGGCGTGGTTGGTGGCACTGGCGCGCGGCACAAAAGGGATATGATAAGCGTGCAAAACCTTTAACACCGGGGCAATTACTTCTGCCTGGCGCAAGTGGATAAGGGCGTTCGGCCGCGTGCGTGAAAGCGAACAGTCGTATGCGTAAACGGAAAGGGAAACCTCATCAGTCAGCAGGTTTTCTTTACCCACTATTTTTGTCAGTTCGGCGAAAGCGGCGGACGGTATTTTCATAAATTCCTACAAATTTTATACGTACCAACGTAAACTTTTTGTATATTATTATTATATTATTTGTATAAGGTACAAAACCAATGCAAACCCAAAAGAACCCCAAGCGTGTGGTGGTAGTAGGCGACGTACACGGACAGTTTGACCCGTTTGTTAAAATTTTGCGCCACGCAAAATTGATAGACGGACAAAACAACTGGTGCGGCGGACACGACCGTTTGGTGCAAATGGGGGATATTTTTGACAGAGGACCCTTTTCCCGCAAGGTGGACGACTTGTTGGACACTATCCAGCAGCAGGCCAAAACGGCGGGCGGAGAGGTGGTGCGCTTGGTAGGCAATCACGAATTGGAGCCGCTTTTGTCTAACTTTGTTATTTCCGGTTTTAGCAAAGAGGAAGCCCAGTTTATGCGCGAAAAAATGACCCGCCAGGTGCTCTGTGGGGATTTGCGCGCTGCCTATGCCTACAAAGGGTATTTATTCACGCACGCGGGTGTAACGCATAAATTGTACCGTATTTTTCAAATGCAGTTGGACGAGCCGAGTTCCAACAATTTAGCGGTGCTGATTAACCTGATTTTTAAGGAATCCATTAAACACGAATTTTTTAAGCACCCGATTTTCAACATCAGCATTCACCGCAAAGGAGTGAACCGCTTTGGCGGGATTTTCTGGGAAGATTTGGACGATTTGGTGTCTTCTTATCCGGTCAGCCCGGTGTGGCAGATTGTGGGCCATACGCAGGTGGTTCATATTGTGGTGGATAAAACGGCGCGGATTATTCCGGTGGATGTGGGGTTGCACCGCAAATTGCAATATTTAGTGCTGGACGAAAAGGGCGTTCCCGAAATTGTGGACGTACCTGACGACCAACCGGCAGAGAATTAAATAAAAACAGCGAGCATTAAATATGCCCGCTGTTTTTTTGTGCTTTTATTTTTTGAGAACGGCGGATATTATTTTTTCGGCTTGGCGGTCCATTTCTGCGCGGTCTTCGGGGTCGTGGTCGTCCATTCCTGATAAATGCAACGCGCCGTGCGTAACATACATCATCATTTCCTGCAAAGCCGTATGCCCGAAGTTTTTTGCATTTTGCCGGGCTACTTGATAACATACAAAAATATCACCAAACTCCCACGGCTCCCCGGTATCAAACGGCGGACGCTCGTTATTAAACGAAATAACATCCGTTATATAGTGGTGGTCCAAAAATTCCTTGTTTACGCGCAGAATTTCTTTTTCGTCCACAAAAATAACATTTACCTCAATGTTTTGTTTGGCAAAATGTTTTAGCCCGCGCTCCAAGCAGGCCTTGAATAAGCCTGTTTTGCGCAGGTGTTTGGGAATATCGGTATTGTAAAAAATGTGCGAAATCATTTGGTTGTTCCTGTATGTTTTTTATCCCACTTGTTATAAGCGGAAATAATATCTTTTACCAGCGGATGACGTACGACGTCCTCGCCTGTAAACTCCACAAAGGCCACTCCTTTAACTTTGGATAATACCTCTGCCACCTGCAAAAGTCCGCTTTCTTTTTTATTGGGCAGGTCAATTTGCGAGAGGTCGCCGTTTACAATCATTTTAGAGCCGATGCCCATACGGGTTAAAAACATCTTCATTTGGGCGGGCAAGGTGTTTTGTGCTTCGTCTAAAATGATAAACGACCTTTCCAGCGTCCGTCCGCGCATATAGGCCAGGGGTACAATTTCCAAAATGTTGTTGTATTTAAGCGAGTTGAATTTTTCCATCCCCAGCATAGAATAAAACGAATCATAAATAGGCCGTAAGTACGGGTCCACTTTTTCTTCAATATCCCCCGGGAGAAAGCCCAGTTTTTCACCTGCTTCCACAATGGGGCGCGTAACAACAATGCGTTCCGTCATCCCCAGTTCCAGGGCGCGTAATGCGCACGCACAGGCCAAAAAAGTTTTTCCCGTTCCGGCAGGCCCGGAAGAAATGACGAGGTCGTTTGCAAAGACCGCTTCAATATATTTCTTTTGGTTTTCGCTCCGGGCTTCTATGGGTTTGGCGTGCTCGGGACGGAATACAATATTGTCAGTAAAGGGGCGGTTGTCTTTTAACAAATCAAGCGGCCTTTTTTCGGCGTTTAACGAGAGGTCCTTTTGCAGTTTGGCAAGGGCCTTATCCACACGGGAATTAGTGCCTTTTACGGAAAGTTCGGCCCCCGCGCCGTCCTCATCATACTTTACAAAGACGGTTACTTTAAAAGTTTTTTCCAAAGCGCGGAGTTTACGGTCCTGAATGCCGAGCGCAATTAAAATTTCTTCTTGGTTTTTGAGTTTTAGGGTTTTAATCATATACAAAAAAGCGCGGCCTGTAAGCCGCGCTTTCGGTTAGAATTTACTCTTGCCGCGCGGGATAACCACAATGCCCGAAGGGTCAATGTAGTATTTTTGCGAGTCGGCTTCCGTATCGTGCCCAATGGTTTGTTTGGGGGCGATGGTGTTAAAGCGGTCCATAATTACCTTTTTGAGTTTGGCTCCCGCCTTAATTTCGCAATTATCCATAATCACACAGCCTTCTAATTCGGCTCCTTCGCCGACCGTTACGCTGTCGCTGATGACGCAGTTTTTAATTTTGGCCTTGGGGTGAATAATGCACCCTGCGCCAATCATAGAATTAACCACGGTTCCGCCCAAATATTTAGTGGCCGGCACGCGGTTAAGCGTGGTGCTAATCGGCCATTTGGGGTTATTTAAGTCCAATTTAGGCGTAGGCCCCAACAAGTCCATATTGGTCTGCCAAAACGATTCAATCGTTCCCACATCGCGCCAGTAGCCTTGTTCTTCGTAAGGTTTGGCCCCGGGGAGCGTTTGGCTTTGGAAATTATAGGCGAAAGTACGGTGGTCTGCCAAAATTTTAGGCAAAATATGCTTACCGAAATCCAGCGCGGGAACGTCGCAGAAACGCTTTTGCAACACTTGTAACAGAACATCCGTGTTAAAAATATAGTTACCCATAGAGGCATAGGCTGCTTTGGGGTTACCCGGGATACATTTCGGGTGGGCGGGCTTTTCGTCAAACTGGACAATACGGCCCGTTTCGTCCGTTCCCAGCACACCGAAAGCCGACGCTTGTTCCAACGGAACGGTATTGGCTGCGACGGTAACGTCCGCCTTGTTTTTTAAGTGATAGTCCACCATTTGCCGCACATCCATACGGTAAATGTGGTCCGCTCCGAAAATGGCTACCAAATCGGGTGCGAAATCTTTTACCAAGTTAATGTTTTGACGTACGGAGTCTGCCGTCCCGCGATACCAAATTTCACCCAAGCGCATTTGCGGCGGCACGCAGGTTAAAAAATGGTCCGGAATGATGCCTTCACTTCTCCAAGTAGTGCGCAAATATTCAATTAAACTTTGCGATAAATACTGCACCAATACATAAGAGGAAAAAATCCCCGAGTTGACGAAGTTGGACAGTACAAAATCTACGATTCTGTATTTGCCCCCGAACGGAACGGAAGGCTTGGAGCGGTCCTTGGTCAACGGATAAAGACGCTCCCCTTTGCCCCCGGCCATAATCATACCGAGTATTCTCATAAATATTTCCCTTTTTTAGTTAGACTTAATTATTCAGAGCCTAACGGCAAGTGTTTGTTTAATGATTCAAACGCTTCCCACGACCACGGCATTTTTTCCGCCACGATTTTGGCGATTTCATCCGCATATACGCGGATTTCCTGCTGGGCGTGTTTATCCATACGCAAGCATAAGAAGTTAAACAAACTGCGGGCGTTTACGCTCCAATAAAACTGGGTATATTGGCACACGGGCAATACCCCGCGGGCCATTTCGCGTGCGACACCGGCTTCCAACAATTTGTGGTAAGCGGCGTAAGAGGCTTCCACGCTGTCTTCATAAATTTTGCGCAGGGCTTCGTTGTCTAATTGGGAGTCAGCCACGGAGCCTTGTTTGTTTTTTGTATCCTGCCCGCGGAATTTAGACGGAATATAAAACTCGTCCTTTACTTCGGTATAGCGGGCGCTGACTTCGTTATAAGAACCCCAGCGGTGGCGCATCCATTGGCGCGCGACAAAAATCGGGCAGCAAATATGAAATTGGAAATAGCAATGTTCAAACGGAGTATGGTGAGCGTGTTCCATTAAATATTTAATGAGCCGTTTATCCTGCTCCGGCCCTTTGGATACGGCTCCAAAGGATACGCGGGCGGATTGCACGGCACGGTCATCGCCCCCCATAAAATCTACCAAGCGCACAAAGCCCTTGTCCAACACGTTGATTTTTTCACTAGATTGTGGCACGAGTTCTTCTCCTGATTATTTAAAAATTTCCACGACGGAACTGTTCCCGTCCGGCAATACTTCGGCGGTCAAAACGGCCTTGTCCGTGCAGGCGGTGTCATATACCACGCCGTCCAATTCTACCGTATCGGTAACGGACAGGCGGCCCTTTTCAAAGGCCAAAAAATGAATTTTGCTGCTTTTGTATTGTCCAAAAGTGTCAGACAAAATGCCTAATTTGGATATATTTTCCACGGCTGCCAAGGTGGCGCGGCCCTCCGGCCCAAAGACTTGGACGGACGGGTAAAATTTCAAAATCTCTTGCTTATATTTTACACGATTTGGAGCCGCGGCGAACAAATCTTTGCTTTCTGCCCGTTTTCCGCTAGCCGTTACAAGCCGCAAGGGCCCGTTGGAAGATGTATAAATAATATTTTGGACATCGGCGGATTCTACGGCATAGCGGTTGAGCCCCGTCAGCCAGTTGCGGTAGGTGCTTAATGTTTCTTTGGCGGGGGCAAACTTACCGTCCGTATAGGCTATTAAGCGGGCATTCCCTGGGTACGCACCCGAGACAAACGGCTTTTGGAGCCAGATTTGTTTGTTTTGTCCGCAGCCCAGTTCTTTGGCAAAATAGGATAAAGTGGCAATTTCTTTTAATGCGTCGTTTTGGTTTTCCAGTACGGCGGTAGAAATAGTTTGGCGTTTTTCGTCAAAATACGAAACAAAAATTTGTGCTTTTTTATCTTTTACCGGTGCGGCGGATACGGTTAATACACGCTTGCCGGCGGGTAACGTGAAGGAGAGTTCTTCCTTTAACGTGTTCTTTTCTCCTTGTGTCCATACGGTTACTTGGCCTTTTTTAGAAAGAGTAATAAAATTATCCGCTCCTGTTATATTGGCTTCGGTTACGCCGATAATTTCCTGCTCCACGGGTTCATAGACGGTTTTGCGGTGCGTGGAGGTTTTGGCGGCTTCTTGCACGGTAACGGCAGGGGCTTGCGGTGCGGGGGCTGTGGCGGTTAAAACAACTTCCTGCCCGACGGAAATGCGTTTGTCGGCCGCTACCTCGCCAATGGCATAAAGTGGTTGTACTTCCACGATTTTGCCCTCTTGGGAATAGTTATACACCAGCCCTAAATCTTTCCCGGTTTTGGGGTTGGTTAATTTTTCAGCAGAGAGGATAACCTTAAACAAATCGCCCTTTTGCACATTACGGTTTAAAACAGAGGTGTCTAAATAGACTTTATTACCGTCCACGCGCACGACCATTACTTGCGCTTGCAAGCAGGCTGAGAAAAAAAGAAAAGCGGTTAGCATAAATAAAAATTTATTTTTCATATAATAATGGTATAGCATTTTTACCCGGAGTGAACAATGAAAAAAAATAACTTTGCCGATTTAGTAGAAACCTTTGCCGTTTTGCGCGGGCCTAACGGTTGCCCGTGGGATAAAAAACAAACGCACGAAAGTTTAATTAAATGTTTGCAAAACGAATCGCAGGAACTGATTGATGCCATTAATAAGAAAGATGATGAAAATATGAAAGAGGAGTTAGGGGATGTGCTTTTGCAGGTGTTAATGCACAGCCAGATTGCCGCCGAAGAGGGCAAATTTACCATTGATGACGTAATCCAAGGCCTGTACGACAAACTCCACCGTCGCCATCCGCACGTGTTTGGAGACCTTGCCCACGCCGCAAGTGCCGAGGAAGCCCTGGCCCTGTGGAAGGAAGCCAAACGGAAAGAGCGCGAAGGCAAATAAAGGTAACGCCTGTTGTTTGCGAAAAGAGTGAGGTTCAACTAATCAATGGAGCGCGCATAGAGTTCTCCGGCCCGGAGGGTCTTTTACTAACTAAATTGTATGCAGGACTAGACGCGAGTGAGGAAGGAATACTGGCGGAAACGCGCGCTAAACAAAACTACGCGACTTTGCAGAAAGAGTGTTGCTCAACTAATCGGCGGAGCGCACATAGAGTTCCCCGGCCCGGAGGGCCTAAAAAAACCCCCGCATATTATTTCGGGGGTTTAGCTCATTAGTGTCATTACTATGTTCCTCTTTCCTAGGGAGGCTCCGTTTCCGGGTCTTATGCAATAGGAAAACACACTGTGCTCTCACAACTGCAACCAAGGATATCGGGCTGTTCCCAAGTACTTTGTACTATTACTATAAGCGTATTTTCTTTTTTTTCAAGGCCTATTTTTATATGGGTCTTTTTTATTAAAAAACCGGGGTGTTTCCAATTACCCCGGTTTAAATTATTTCTCCCACGCTTCGGAACGGCCGATAGAGGGTATTTCCTCCGGATGAAAATGCGGGTCTAGCCCTTTTTCTTTTTGTTTGCGGTAATCAGCCAGCGCATCAATGACTTGTGTGCGCAACCGCAAAATGGCGTAAATGTTCATCAGTGCCATCGCCGCCATAAACAAATCGGCCAAATTCCATACCAGTTTTAATTGCAACACCGCACCCGAAAGCACCATTAGCGTTACCCCTGTGCGGAAAACCAGCATTACGCTTTTTTTGCGAGTGATAAATTCCACATTGGCCTGCCCGTAGTAATAATTGCCGATAATAGAGGTAAAGGCAAAAAGCAATACGCTGGCTGATAGAAAGTAATTGCCGAAATTGCCCAGTTGAAATGTGAGAGCCTTTTGCGTAAGTGCAATCCCTTCTAACCCCGGAAATTGCTGATAGTTGGACAGTAAAACAATAAAGGCCGTGCAACTGCAAATAACCAGCGTATCAATAAATACGCTAAATGCCTGTACATAACCCTGTTTTACCGGGTGTGAGGTGTGGGCGGTGGCGGCGGCATTGGGAGCGCTGCCCATACCTGCTTCGTTGGAAAACAACCCGCGGCGTGCGCCTGTCATAATGGTAGCACCCAGGGTGCCGCCTGCGACATTGTGCCAACTGAACGCATCAGAAAAAATAAGACCGAAAACGTGAGGCAACTTATCCAAGTTTAATATCATTACCACGAGTGTAAGGATAATATATGCTCCGGCAAAGACAGGCACGATAATAGCCGAAAAACGCGCAATGCGTTTTAGCCCGCCAAAAATAATAATGGCGGTAAGCGCCGCCAGAACAATGCCGCAAATAGACGTATCCAAATGGAAAGTAGCATTTAGCGATTGGGCAATAGTGTTAGATTGCACCGAGTTAAACACAAAGGCAAACGTCAGCGTGATAATGACGGAAAATGCCAAGCCCAATTTGGGGCTGTGCAGGGCATTTTTCATATAGTAGGCCGGCCCTCCGCGAAAATGCGTGCCGGTTTTTACCTTATGTATTTGGGCAAGCGTGCTTTCGGCAAAAGCAGAAGCGGAACCGATAACCGCGATGAGCCACATCCAAAAAATAGCGCCCGGTCCACCTACGGTAATGGCGATAGCCACCCCGGCAATATTGCCGGTTCCCACGCGTGCGGCGGTGCTGATAGCAAAGGCCTGAAAGGGGGAAATGTGCCCCGTGCCGCGGGTTTCTTCGCCGCCGCTTATCATTAGTTTAAGCATTTCTTTGGGGCGGACAAACTGTACGAAGCGGGTGGCAATCGTAAAGTAGAGGCCAGCAAAAATCAGCGCGGCCATAAGCACATATCCCAAAAAATAATCATTGATGAGGGATATGGCGTGAGTCAATAGTTCAGTCATTAAAACTCCTTAATTTATAGGTATTGCGGGTACAATAACAAAACGGGAGTCCTTCAAAAAATACATTTTATAGTATAGCGCATTTTGAAGGAAAGCGAAACAATTTTTTATGGAAATTTAGTTGAATTTGTCCAGTTTGCCGGTTAGCCACCTATTAAACAACAGATTGCTGATAAGTATCGGCGGAGTGCAGAGCATAGTGGAGTAAATGTTAGAGCGCGGAATTTTCACGCGCTTTTGCGGGTTTAACAGGTCAGGGGTTTGCCATACTTTTAAGAGGGTGTCTGCCGTCCATAATACGGGCCACGCTACGGCCGCCCGCCCGCCGGGCTGCCATTTGGGTAATTGGGCAAAATAGCGCACGGCGCTTTTGAGGTTGTTCACGCCCCATAAAATCCATTTGCGTTTAACGGGTTCAAAACGGGTGGCATTTTCTGGAATTAATAAATCTGCGGCAGTAAGGCCGTTTTGGGCCAGGTCCTGTGCGGGGAAATAACACCGTCCGATGCGTAAATCTTTGGGCAAGTCGCGCAAAATATTAACGATTTGCAATGCGTCCCCAATATGTTGCCCGAGTTCGTAAAACTCTTTTTCCGGCATATCAATTTTTGTGGTGGTGCAAATAAGGCGGCTCCAAAAAAGGCCGGGTTTGCCGCCCATTAAACGGCAATAATGTTGTAAATCGTCGGAGGTTTGGAAAGCTTGTATTTGGGCAGAGTGCTCCTCGGAAAAAGTATTTAAGTCAATCTTCATCCCGTCGCAAACCGCTTGCACCACATCCATAATAATAGACAGTTGTTTGGCAGACACTTGATTTAATACCTGCAAACAGGACGGAAGATTTTTAATAAGTTCCTTTTCGTAAGGGTTTTCACTCCCGCCGCAAATTTCACTTGCTAAGAGGGAAATTTCTTGCCGGTTCTGCTCGTTTAACAGGTGCGGGAAACGCTCTATCCAATAAAGCCGCCGTTGAGCGGGCAGAATAGAAGTGTCGGCAATCGTATCGGCGTAGCGGCAGAGTAAATAGGCTATGCCAAATGCCGGGCGCATATTGCCGGGAAGCGCCTGAACGCTTAAATACAAACTGCGGGAAGTGTTTTTTAAGAGCGTCTCAATATCCATATATATAAGGATAGCAAATTTAGTGCGTAAAAAATAATTGACACCCGGCCGGAAAAAAAGCATAATATAAATATGCAAATGTTAAACGTAAATTACTGCATTAACCACTCCTCCTTTAACCCGATTAATTGGCTAAAGGAAGAAGTTGTTTATGCGGGCGTTTAATGTAATTTGATTTTATTTTTAATAGAACCCCGCTTATTAATGAAATAGGCGGGGTTTTTATTTAACGATTTCCGGTCTAACGGCCGGAGAAAAAAACGGGTACAACAAAAAATAAAGAGGGCTTGCGCGTTACGCGCGGCCTTCTTTTTTGTGCCTTGCGGCTGTCCGGTCCTTTTAGTATATATAAGGATAGCGAAAATATGATGCCAGGTTGGCTTGACAACATTTTCAAAATCAGTTATACTTAATACATAAGGAAACAAAAAGGATTTGTTTCCAGAGAAGTTTTCAAGAGCCCTTTTTCAAGTTTTTGAAAAAATAGAAAAATGGGTCTTGACTTTTCTGTCTTTTTTTGTTAGACTATATGAGTAGTCAAAATTGTTCTTTAAATAATTAGCAAACTTCTTTAAAGTTTTTACCAATCAATTATAAGCAGAAAACTTTTTGACAGCGAAACACCTCCTTATATTAGAAAAGGCGACCGGTGGACTGAGCCTAGCCAATCAAGTTAGTCTTATAATAAATAAAGTAAAAACACTTATCGTTAGGTCTTATCCCTTCGGCCCTCAGCGGCCACGACTTCCTTGAATAATCAAGAAGTATAAAAAGACTTGACAAATTGATTTAAAAATGTTTTAATAATAAATGTAGTCAGTGAGCATACTACAAGTTTTCAAGGGTTTTAAATAACACTTGACAAACATTTAAAAAAATGCTTAAATAAAAGAGTAGTAAGGGTTGAGCGTTTTAAACAAGAGTTTAAAAAGGCTTGACAGGTTGAAACAGATTTGCTA